>NZ_BCPP01001113.1:0-2109 GCF_016586125.1 Burkholderia sp. E168m23 | reverse complement strand
CGCCGGTGTTCACTTCGCCCGCCTGCACGCAGAAAATGGTCATGTCGTCGAGCGGCGGCAACTGCGCCGGGTCGATCCGGCCGTGCGTATCGACCGGCGCGACGACGATGCGCTTCATCCCGAAGCCGAGCACGCGCAGCGCCTTCTTCACCGTGATGTGCGCGAGCGCGGAGATCACGACTTTCACTTCCGGCGCGCCGATCAACCCGTCCTCGTCGATATCCCAGCCCTTGCGCGCGAGCAGCGCGCGCCGCGCGGCCACCAGTGCGACGAGCGTGCAGGCCGTCGCGCTCGTGCCGAAGCCGACCGCACTGCCTTCGGGCAACCCGAGCGCATCGACGACCCAGCGCGCGGCCTGGCGCTCGAGCGTCGCGGCCACCGGCGAATTCGCATACGACGACGCGCACTGGTCCCACGCGAGCATCAGCCGCTCGGCAGCCGCCGCAGCCGGCAGCGTCGCGCCGATCACGAAGCCGAAGTAGTTCGGGCCGTTCGATGCGACCGTCGCGGGCGCGCCGTGCTCGTCGAGCAGGCGCAGCACGTCGTCGGCTGGGCGGCCTGCATCGGGCAGCGGCTCGTCGAACGCAGCGAGGCCGGCGAGTGCGGCCGCGTCGGGAAACGCGCGCCGCTCGTTCGTTGCAGCCAGATACGCGTGCGCGCGCCGGTCGGCGTCGGCCAGCAAGGAAAGTTCGTCCATGTCGGTTGCCTCGGTCAGGGTCAGAGTTGCGAGAGATCGCGGCCGAGCCGCTGCAGCGCGCCGTCGATCCGCTTGTAGTACGTGAACTTGCCGACGCGGGTCGCCCGCACGAGCCCGGCATCCGCAAGGATGCGCATGTGGCGCGTGGTCGTGGCCGGCGCGATGCCGAGCTTCTCGGTGATGTACGTGCAGCACACGCCGAGCTCGTCGACGTCGCCATGCGGCTGCGGCGGGAAATGCTTGCGCGGTTGCCTGAGCCAGCGCATCACGGCCAGACGGCTTTCGTTGGCCAGCGCGCTGAGGCGGGTGACGTCGTCCATGGGGGTGCGGATTCGTTTAACGTTTTGAATATTAGCTAAATGACGAAACGTGGGCAAATGGTTTGAAGAACGATTTTCGGGCGTGATGTCGTTCGTCGGTATGCACCTTCGGTATTCGCTGCGATCACGGCTGAATCGCCGTCGCAACGTCTCGCAGGCCGCGCGCGGGCAACGTGCTGCTACGCCAGCGCCTGCGCCAGCCGGTCGATCAACGCCCGCACGCGCCGCGGCTGCGCGACGCTGCCCGGATAGACGATCTGCAGATCGACTTCACCCGGCGAGAAGTCGCGAAGGATCTCGACGAGTGCGCCCGACGCCAGATCCCGCTCGACGTCGACCAGCGACTTCAGCGCGATGCCGTGCCCCGCGATGCACCACGCGCGCACGAGCGCGCCGTCGTTGGCGACGCGCCGGCCGCGCACCACCACGCGCTTCAGGACGCCGTCGATGCTGAACGGCCATTCGGCGTACAGCTCCTGGCCGAAGCGCATCACGATGCAGTCGTGCGCGGCGAGTTCGTCCGGGTGCATTGGCGCGCCATGTGCGGCGAGATACGCGGGCGACGCGCATACCACGCGCCGCGCACGGCCGAGCGAACGGCTGCGCAACGAACTGTCCGCCAGCGTGCCGCGGCGGATCGCGAAATCGAGCCCCTGCCCGACGAGGTCGACATACCCGTCGCCGAGATGCAGGTCGACCGTCACGCCCGGATGGTCGGCCAGGAATGCGTCGACGACGGGCACGACGCGCTCGCGCCCGAGATCGGCCGGCGCACTGAGCCGTACCGGCCCCGACAGCGTCTGCACGCCCAGCCGCACCCGGCTTTCGAGCTCGTCGGCCTCGGCCAGCAGGCGTCGCGCGCCGTCCACCAGCGTGCGGCCCTCGTCGGTCAGGCTGATCGCGCGCGTCGTGCGCGTAAGCAGCGCCGCGCCGTAGTGACGCTCGAGCGCCGTCAGCCGCTCCGACACCGTGGCCGGCGACAGACCGACCTCGCGACCCGCCGCGGCCAGCCCGCCCTTCTCCACGATGCGCAGGAACAGCGCGAGGTTGTCGAGCAGCATTGTTCGCCCCTTCCGAAGGATATTTTCGCCG
>NZ_BCPP01001112.1:0-2116 GCF_016586125.1 Burkholderia sp. E168m23 | reverse complement strand
ACACGCACGACCGTGTTGCCGCCGAGCAGCCAGTCGCGCGCGGCGCCGAATGCGCGTTCGACGAAGCCGGGTTCGCGCGGCGCGGGTGGTGCGGGCGGGGCAGGGCGGGTCGAGGTGGCGGGTGCGCTGGCGGTGGTATTGGCGTGAGCGGACGCAGTGGCGGTGCGTGCAGCGGTTGCCGGTGCCGCGGCAGGGGCCGGCGTCGAAATGGATGCCGGTGTGTCGGCCCGTGCGGCGACAGGTTGTGGCGTGGGCGTGGTCGGAACGTGGGCTGGCAGCGGCACGGCGGAGGCACCGGCCGAAGCCGTTTGCGCGATGTCGCCGGAGGTTGCCGCGCCGGCCTTCGCGCCTGCCAGTTGGGCGCGCAGCGCGTCGAGTTCGCGTGTGAGCGTGTCGACGGTTGCCTCGAGGCGCGCGACGCGCTCGGCGAGCGGTAATGGGGTGGGAGGCGGCGTCGCGGAGATCGCGAACGCGTCGGCCGCGGCTCGCTGGTTTTGCTGCTTGCGTTGGCGCAGCGCGTGCCCGATGCAGAATCCGACGGCGGCCCCGAGCAGCGAGCCGCTCCCGGCCGAGAAATCCCCGATCAACGCGGCGATGCCGCCCACGATGAAACCGATTACGGCGAATGCCCAGTTCAACGCCTTGCTCCCTCTCACTGTCGTTATCGTCCTTCGATCGCGGATCGCACCGGATCGAGGTGGTTTCAGCACGGCCGGCAGGCGAACCGGCATGTGCGCGTCGTGCGGTTGAGCCTGTGTGTGAAGGGCTCGCGGCAACGTCGCGATCGGCGTGTTTGCGGCGAATGTATCACAGCGTCCGTGCGCCGATTCCCGGGTTTGACGCGGTATCGCGGCGTGCGCCGTCCGGTGTCGCCATCCGGTTTTTTGCACGGTCATGCTTTTTATTGGCGAATGCGGCGCGCGCTTTCGTCTGAATAGATCGGCGCCGGAACGGACGTGAACTTGTCGTAAAGCGACGCGTGCCGGAGGCGGCCTGGCGCAAAACCTCATGTGCCGTTTGGCGCGTTGCTGCGCACAAGTCCGCCGGGTGATGCCCGTCGTTGCTGGCGGTGCGCGTATTGCGCCGCCGCAATCGGCTGCGCGGCCCGCCCGGCGGGGCTGCCGGCCGTGTCGTATTTGCGCAAGCGTTTGTCGTAATTCGTCGGCAGGCCGGGGTTTTTTCTGGCAACTATGTAGGCACGCTATGACAAGCGCGAGTCCCCGCTACACGAGGAGAAGGTTTCGATGGATGCCCCCAAGGTTGTGGTCGAAGGTCTGTGCAAGGTGTTTGGAAGCAATCCGCAGCAGGCGCTCGACATGCTCGCCGCCGGCGCGACGAAGGACGATGTGCTCAAGCGCACCGGCCAGGTCGTCGGCGTGCACAACGTCTCCTTCGATGTGCAGGAAGGCGAAATTTTCGTGCTGATGGGCCTGTCCGGCTCCGGCAAGTCCACGCTGATCCGCCTTGTGAACCGGCTGGTCGATCCGAGCGCCGGCAAGGTGCTGATCGACGGGCTCGACGTCGCGTCGGCGCGCCGCTCGGCGCTGACCGCGCTGCGCCGCAAGGACATGAGCATGGTGTTCCAGTCGTTCGCGCTGATGCCGCATCGCACCGTCGTGTCGAATGCCGCGTTCGGGCTCGAAGTCGGCGGCATGGGCAAGAAGGAGCGCGAGCGCCGTGCGATGGAAGTGCTCGAGCAAGTCGGCCTCGCGCCGTTCTCGCACAAGCTGCCGTCCGAGCTGTCGGGCGGCATGCAGCAGCGCGTCGGCCTCGCTCGCGCGCTGGCCGTGAATCCGTCGCTGATGATCATGGACGAGGCGTTCTCCGCGCTCGATCCGCTCAAGCGCCGCGAAATGCAGGACGTGCTGCTGCAACTGCAGAAGGAGCAGCGCCGCACGATCATGTTCGTGTCGCATGATCTCGAGGAAGCGCTGCGCATCGGCAACCGCATCGCGATCATGGAGGGCGGCCGCCTCGTGCAGGTCGGCACGCCGCAGGACATCATCGCGAACCCGGCCGACGATTACGTGCGCGCGTTCTTCGACGGCATCGACACCAGCCGCTACCTCACCGCCGGCGACCTGATGCAGACGGGCGCCGTGCCGCTCGTGTCGAA
>NZ_BCPP01001111.1:0-2117 GCF_016586125.1 Burkholderia sp. E168m23 | reverse complement strand
CCGCGCGGTCGCGCTGGCTCATGCCGATCGTGTCGATCAGCACGATGTGCTTGTTGCGCAGCTCGGACAGCGCGAGCGCGAGATCGCCCGCATCCTTCACCGCATGCACCGGCACGCCGAGGATCTTGCCGAAGATGCGCAGTTGCTCGTGGCCGCCGATCCGGTAGCTGTCGGTGGTCAGCAGCGCGACCTTGCTCGCGCCGAAGCGCATCACGCAGCGCGCGGCCAGCTTCGCGGTGGTGGTCGTCTTGCCGACGCCCGTCGGCCCCATCAGCGCGAACACGCCGCCGCGCTCCATCAGCGCGTCCTCGCTGTCGAGCACCGGCAGGTTCGACGCGAGCACCGACTGCGCCCATTCGGCGGCCTGCTCGAAGGTCTGCGCGTCGTCGCCGGACGGCAGGTTGTCGACCAGCATCCGCACCAGTTGCGCGGAAAAGCCCGCCGCGAACAGGTGCTTCGTCAGCGCGCCGTGAACGGCGCTGCGGCGCTGGCGGTCGTGCCACATCAGGCTGTCGAACTGCTCTTGCATCATCCCGCGCAGCTCGCCCAGCTCCTGCATCACGGTGTCGTTGACGATCCGCTCGATGCGCGACTTCACCGCGTCGGCCACCGCGGCGGCCGCGTCGGACGACAGGCGCGTGCGTTCGGCCGTCTTGGCGGCGTACGCGGCGCCCGTGTCGGGGGCGCGCCGCGCGGCGGCCGGCGCGCCGGCGGGCGGCATCCGGCGTTCTGCGTCGCGCACGATGTCGCGTGCCCAGTCGGGCGGCGTCGCGCCGGCTGCGGGCTGCGGCGCGCTCGCCTGCGGCTCGGCAGGCGCCTGCGCTCGGGCGATCAGCGCGTCGCGCTGCTGCGTGAGGCGCTTCGCGTGCTCGACCAGCCACGGTGCGGGTTCGGAAGTGGCGGCCGGCGATCCGGGGGCCGGCCATCCGGCGGCCGGCGATCCGGCGGTCGGTGCTGCGATCGACGGCGCGGCCGCGGCGGGCGCGTCAGCCTCGATCGACGAACGATGCGCATCCGCCTCTTGCGCGTCGGCGCTCGCGCCGAACACGGACGAGAACACGTCCGGCAGCCCGCCTTCGCCCGCCGCATACGGATTGACGGCCGGGCGCGGTGCGATGCCGGGGCGCGACACGATCCCCGGCACGGCGGCGGCCGGCACGGATTCCGGCACGCGCGACGGGGCGACGCGCGGACGCGCGGCCGGCGGCGCCACCGCGGCCAGATCCGAATCGGCGAGTGCAACGATTTCGACACTGCCGTCATCGAGCGTGCGGTTCGACAGCACGACCGCGTCGGCGCCGAGCGCCTCGCGCACGAGACGAAGTGCGTCGCGGCTCGTTGCGCCGGTGAATTTGCGAATGTTCAAGCGGAACCCCCGATGACGTTAACGACTTTGATCGTGCGTGTGTCCGGCACTTCGGCATACGACAGCACTTTCAATTGCGGCAGGCTGCGGCGCAGGAAGCGCGCGAGCATCGCGCGCAGCGCGTGCTGCACCAGCAGCACCGGCGGCAGCCCGAGATTCTGTTGACGCAGCATCGCTTGCTGCGTGCCGGTCAGAAGGTTGTGCGCAAGGCCGGGCTCGAGGCCCGGGTTCGCGCCGGTGGCGAGCGCCTGCGACAGCACGCGCTCCAGATTCGCGTCGAGGCCCATCACCTGCATTTCGCCGTTGCCCGGATACCACTGCTGCGTGATCGCGCGGCCGAGCGAGAGCCGCACCGCGGCCGTGATCTCGAACGCGTCGCCGCGGCCCGCATGCTCGGACACGGCCTCGAGGATCGTACGCATGTCGCGGATCGGCACGCCTTCCTCGAGCAGGTTCTGCAGCACTTTCTGCAGCGTGGTGAGCGAGATCGTCTTCGGCACGAGGTCCTCGACGAGCGACGGCGCGTCCTTGCCGGTGCGCTCGACGAGCGCCTGCACTTCCTGGCGGCCGAGCAGCTCGGCCGCGTGCTGGACGACGAGATGGTTCAGATGCGTCGCGACCACCGTGCTCGCGTCGACCACCGTGTAGCCGTACACCTGCGCCTGCTCGCGCAGCGCGACGTCGATCCACACGGCCGGCAGCCCGAACGCGGGGTCCTGCGTGACGGCGCCCGGCAGCGCGGCCGTCACCT
>NZ_BCPP01001110.1:0-2120 GCF_016586125.1 Burkholderia sp. E168m23 | reverse complement strand
ATTTGAAAGCGGGCGCCGCTATCCTGTCCCAGCTTCTCGACCAGATAGGGCAGGACCTCTTTCATGCTCTGGGCGAGCGTATACGGCGGATTCAGGATGAACATCCCGCTGCCGTAGAGACCCAGTCCGTCGGTCGGCGGATTCGACACCGTCAGCGTCAGGTGCAGCCAGTTGTTCGGCTGCAGACGCTTCAACTGCTCGGGAAAGCGCTGTGATTCCGTCCGCGTGACCTGCGGATACCAGATGGCATAGCAGCCGGTCGAGAAACGCTTCAGGCATTCCGTCACGCAGCTCGCCGTGCGCGCGTAATCCTTCTTGTCCTCGTAGGACGGATCGATCAGCACGAGTGCACGTCGCGGCGGCGGCGGCAGCAGCGCCTTGATACCTTCGAAGCCGTCGCCGGCGAAGATCATCGCGCGTCGCCCGGCATCGCGGAAATTGTGGCGCAGCACATCGATTTCCGTCGTATGCATTTCGAACAGGCGCATCCGGTCCTGCTCGCGCATCGACCGCCATGCGATGTACGGGGAGCCCGGGTAGAAATGCAGTTCGCCGTCGTCGTTCAGCGCGCGGACTTCGTCCACATAGTCGCCCAGTGCCTCCGGCAGGTTCTTTTCGTTCCACAGTCGGCCGATGCCGGTATCGAATTCCGACGTCTTCGCTGCATAACCGTCGCGCAGCGAGTACACGCCGGCGCCTGCGTGCGTATCGATGTACCAGTACGATTTGTCTTTCTTGTTCAGGTAGCGCAGCAGCTGGACGACGACGGCGTGCTTGAGCACGTCCGCGTGGTTGCCTGCGTGAAAACCGTGACGATAACTGAGCATGGCTGGCTGCCTGAAACGAAAGGTGAATCGATGAAAACGGTCGATCGTGCGCGGCCGTCAGGCCGGGCGCCGATGCGGCCGCGTATTGTACGCGAGTGGCCGTGAGTCGCCTTACTCGTATGCATCGCCGACCACCGCCTCGATGCGCTGCTTCACGTCCGGCGTCAGCTTCGCGGCAACCTCGAGCGCGCGCATGTTGTCGCCGATCTGGTCGACCCGCGATGCACCCGTGATGACCGAACTCACGCGCGGGTTCGCGAGCACCCACGCGATTGCCAACTGGCCGGTGCTGCAGCCGAATTCGGCCGCAATTTCGCCGAGCCGTTCGACGATGTCGTTGGCGGCCCGATCGGTCAGGCGTTCGCGCATCCAGTCGTAGCCTTGCAACTGCGCGCGGCTGCCGGCGGGTACGCCGTTGCGGTACTTGCCGGTGAGCAGGCCCGACGCCAACGGGCTCCAGGTCGTGAGCCCGAGACCGTAATCGTCGTAGAGCCGCGCATATTCCTGCTCGACCCGGGTGCGATGGAACAGGTTGTACTGTGGCTGTTCGACGACCGGCTTGTGGAGATGATGCCGCTCGGCAATCTCGCATGCCGCGCGGATTTCGTCGGCGCTCCATTCCGACGTGCCCCAGTACAGCGCCTTGCCGCGCACGATCATGTCGCTCATCGCCCAGACGGTTTCCTCGATCGGCGTATGCGGATCGGGGCGATGGCAATAGGCGAGGTCGACATAGTCGAGCTGTAGCCGGCGCAGCGAGCCGTCGATCGCGTTCAGCAGGTACTTCCGGTTCAGCGTGTGATACTGGTTCGGGGCTTCTGCGAGCCCCCAGAAGAACTTCGTGGACACGATATAACTGACGCGTGGCCAGTCGAGCGACTTGAGCGCATGGCCCATGATTTCCTCGGATTTGCCGCCGGCGTAGACCTCGGCGTTGTCGAAGAAATTGACGCCTGCATCACGTGCCGCGGCGAGGCATTCGCGCGCGACCCGCTGGTCGACCTGGTTGCCGTACGTCACCCACGAACCGAGTGAAAGCTCGCTGATCTGCAGGCCGGAGCGGCCTAGCCGTCGATAGTGCATGAGAATCTCCTGCTGAACGGAACCGACCTTAAGCTTAGACGTTTTGCGCACGAACGGCGGGGCCGATCGTGCACAATGACGGCTGGCACGCTGATGCGATTTCGCGATGAACGCGGATGCGGCGGGTGCGTGTTTCATCGATCCGATAACGGAAGGAGACGGACATGGCAGCAGATCTGAGCGGCAAGACCGCAGTCGTCACGGGCGCCG
>NZ_BCPP01001109.1:0-2120 GCF_016586125.1 Burkholderia sp. E168m23 | reverse complement strand
CTCGCCGCGAGCGAACGCGCGTTCGACGTGCTGTTCAACTGCGCGGGCTACGTGCATCACGGCTCGATCCTCGAGTGCGACGAAGACGCGTGGGCGTTCTCGCTGAACCTGAACGTCACGTCGATGTACCGGCTGATCCGCGCGCTGCTGCCCGCGATGCTCGAAGCCGGCGGCGGGTCGATCGTCAACATGGCGTCGGCCGCGTCGAGCGTGAAGGGTGTGCCGAACCGCTTCGTGTACGGCACCACCAAGGCGGCCGTGATCGGGCTGACCAAGGCGGTGGCCGCCGATTTCGTCGAACGCGGCATCCGCTGCAACGCGATCTGCCCGGGCACGATCGAATCGCCGTCGCTGGAGCAGCGGATCGCCGACCAGGCGCGCACGCGCCACGTGTCCGCCGACGAGGTGCGCCAGGCGTTCGTCGCGCGCCAGCCGATCGGCCGTATCGGCAGCGCGGACGAAGTGGCCGCGCTCGCGCTGTACCTGGCGTCCGACGAAGCGTCGTTCACCACCGGCACGATTCACCTGATCGACGGCGGCTGGTCAAACTGACCGTGTCGAACTGACCACCCCTTTCCGCTCACTTCCCCTTTCCGTTTCCGTTCGGATGACGCTATGAAACTGCTGAGATTTGGCGACAAACACCATGAAAAGCCGGGCCTGCTCGATGCGCAGGGCCACATTCGCGACCTGTCCGGCGTGATCGACGACATCGCCGGCGACGCGCTGACGCCTGCGTCGCTCGCGCGGCTGCGCGACATTCCGCCTTCGTCGCTGCCGCTCGTCGAAGGCACGCCGCGGCTCGGCGCGTGCGTCGGCCGTGTCGGCAAGTTCATCTGCATCGGCCTCAACTATTCCGACCACGCGGCCGAATCGGGGATGGAGGTGCCGAAGGAGCCCGTCGTGTTCGGCAAGTGGACGAGCGCGATCTCGGGCCCGAACGACGACGTCGAGATCCCGCGCGGCTCGGAGAAGACCGACTGGGAAGTCGAACTTGGCGTGGTGATCGGCCAGGGCGGCCGCTATATCGACGAAGCCGATGCGCTGTCGCACGTCGCCGGCTACTGCGTCGTGAACGACGTGTCGGAGCGCGAATACCAGCTCGAACGCGGCGGCACGTGGGACAAGGGCAAGGGCAACGACACGTTCGGCCCGATCGGCCCGTGGCTCGTGACGGCCGACGAAGTGCCCGATCCGCACGCGCTGCGGCTGTGGCTCGAGGTGGACGGCCACCGCTACCAGAACGGCACGACCGCGACGATGGTGTTTCGCGTGCCGCACCTGATCAGCTACCTGAGCCGTTTCATGAGCCTGCAGCCGGGCGACGTGATCTCGACCGGCACGCCGCCTGGCGTCGGCCTTGGACAGAAGCCGCCCGTCTACCTGCGCGCCGGACAGGTGATCACGCTCGGCATCGACGGGCTCGGCGAGCAGCGCCAGCGTACCGTGCAGGCCTGATTCCCTTCAACGGACGGTTCGTCATGCCTATCATTCGATCGATGCGCGTCCTCGACGTGCGCTTTCCGACCTCGCGCCAGCTCGACGGCTCCGACGCGATGAATCCGGACCCCGATTATTCGGCGGCCTACGTCGTGCTCGAAACCGACCGCGACGGGCTCGAAGGCCACGGGCTCACGTTCACCATCGGGCGCGGCAACGAAATCTGCTGCGCGGCGATCGACGCGATGCGTCACCTCGTCGTCGGCCTCGACCTCGACTGGATTCGCGAGGACATGGGCCGCTTCTGGCGGCACGTGACGTCGGACAGCCAGTTGCGCTGGATCGGCCCGGACAAGGGCGCGATCCACCTGGCGACGGGCGCCGTCGTCAACGCGGTGTGGGATTTGTGGGCGAAGGCCGTCGGCAAGCCGCTGTGGCGGCTCGTTGCCGACCTGAGCCCGGAGGAGCTGGCGCGGGCGATCGACTTCCGCTACCTGACCGACTGCCTGAGCCCGGACGAAGCGCTCGACCTGCTGCGCCGGCAGGCGCCCGGCAAGGCCGCGCGGATCGCCGCGCTGGAGCGCGACGGCTACCCGTGCTACACGACGTCGGCCGGCTGGCTCGGCTACAGCGACGACAAGCTGCGCCGGCTGTGCCGCGAGGCGGTGGACGAAGGTTTC
>NZ_BCPP01001108.1:0-2123 GCF_016586125.1 Burkholderia sp. E168m23 | reverse complement strand
CCGCATCATCGCGAACGATTTCCAGGAAGCGTTCAAGTCCTGCGACGTGATCATGGGCCCGGCGTCGCCGACGGTCGCATGGGATCTCGGCGCGAAGGGCGACGATCCGGTGCAGATGTATCTCGCGGATATCTACACGCTGTCGGTGAGCCTCGCGGGCCTGCCCGGCATGAGCGTGCCGTGCGGCTTCGGCGCGGGCGCGAACGCGAAGCGCCCGGTCGGCCTGCAGATCATCGGCAACTATTTCAACGAAGCCCGGATGCTGCAGGTCGCCGACGCGTTCCAGCGCGCGACCGACTGGCACAAGCAAGTTCCGGCAGGGGTGTAAGCACATGGCTACTCAGTGGGAAGTCGTTATCGGTCTCGAGACGCACGCGCAACTGTCGACCGTCTCGAAGATTTTCTCGGGCGCATCGACGCAGTTCGGCGCGGAGCCGAACACGCAGGCGTGCCCGGTCGACCTGGCGTTGCCGGGCGTGCTGCCGGTGCTGAACCGCGGCGCGGTCGAGCGGGCGATCCGCTTCGGCCTCGCGATCGGCTCGACCATCGCGCCGCGCAGCATCTTCGCGCGCAAGAATTATTTCTACCCCGATCTGCCGAAGGGCTATCAGATCAGCCAGTACGAGATTCCGGTCGTGCAGGGCGGCCAGATCACGATCCAGGTGCCGGCCAACGAGAAGGCCGGCAAGCCGGCGTACGAGAAGACGGTCAACCTGACCCGCGCGCACCTCGAGGAAGACGCGGGCAAGTCGCTGCATGAAGACTTCGCCGGCATGACCGGCATCGACCTGAACCGCGCGGGCACGCCGCTGCTCGAGATCGTCACCGAGCCGGAAATGCGCAGCGCGGCCGAGGCCGTGGCCTATGCGAAGGCGCTGCACGCGCTCGTCGTGTGGCTCGGCATCTGCGACGGCAACATGCAGGAAGGCTCGTTCCGCTGCGACGCGAACGTGTCGGTGCGACCGGTCGGCCAGGAGAAATTCGGCACGCGCGCGGAAATCAAGAACCTGAACTCGTTCCGGTTCCTCGAGGAAGCGATCAACTACGAAGTGCGTCGCCAGATCGAGCTGATCGAGGACGGTGGCGAAGTCGTGCAGGAAACCCGCCTGTACGACCCGGACAAGCGCGAGACGCGTTCGATGCGCAGCAAGGAAGACGCGCACGATTACCGCTACTTCCCCGATCCCGACCTGATGCCGCTCGTGATCGGCCGGGACTGGGTCGAGCGCGTGCAGTCCGGCATGCCGGAGCTGCCGGCCGCGATGCAGCAGCGCTTCGTCGACGAGTACGGCGTGTCCGCGTACGACGCGGGCGTGCTGACGTCGAGCAAGGCGATGGCCGCGTACTTCGAGTCGGTGGTCGCGAAGGCCGGCGCAGCGAATGCGAAGATCGTCGCGAACTGGCTGATGGGCGACGTGTCGTCGCAACTGAACCGCGACGGCATCGAGATCGACGCGATTCCGGTGTCGGCCGCGCAGCTCGCGCTGTTGCTGCAGCGCATCGCCGACGGCACGATCTCGAACAAGATCGCGAAGGAAATCTTCGCGACGATCTGGGACGAGAAGGCGACCGACGAAGGCGCGGCCGACCGCATCATCGACGCGAAGGGCCTCAAGCAGATCTCCGACACCGGCGCGCTGGAAGCGATCATCGACGAAGTGCTCGCGGCGAACGCGAAATCGGTCGAGGAATTCCGCGCCGGCAAGGAAAAGGCGTTCAACGCGCTGATCGGCCAGGCGATGAAGGCGACCAAGGGCAAGGCCAATCCGCAGCAGGTCAACGAACTGCTGAAGAAGAAGCTCGGCTGAGCATGCGCGCGCGTCTGAACCGCGCTTGACGACGGGCCGCTCCGAACCAGTTCGGGGCGGCCCGTCGCGTTTGGTGGATGCGTTATCGTATGCACCACACCGTCCAACGGAGGAACGAATGGCGAAACAACCGTCGCTCGACGATTTCCGCGTGCCCTACAGCACGCGCGAGAAGGAAGCCGCCGCATTCAAGCTCGACGCGTTCGACCCTGGTGCGAAGCCGTTTTCGTCCGGCTCGAAGGAGGCCGACCGCGAACGGCTGTCGGTCGTGTCGACCGAGCTCGACGTGCAGCAGGAGCGCTTGCACACGCAGCA
>NZ_BCPP01001107.1:0-2127 GCF_016586125.1 Burkholderia sp. E168m23 | reverse complement strand
GGCTGTCGCTCAAGCGGCTGAAGGCGGAAGAGGAAGCGTGGGACCGCTGGCAGGCCGAAGCGTCGATGCGGCGCTCGATCGAATCGGCGTACCGGCAGTCGCGCAAGATGCAGGCGCTCGGCAATCTCGTCGGCAGCGTCGCGCACGACTTCAACAACCTGTTGATGATCATCTCGAGCAACGTGCAGATCGCGCGGCGACGCGGGGTCCAGCATCTCGACAAGGAGCTCGGCGCGATCGAGCGCGCGCTGAAGAACGGCCAGTCGCTCACGCGCCAGCTGCTCGGCGTCGCGCGCAAGCAGCCGCTGCACAACGAGACGATCGACATCGGGCAATGGCTCGGCACGTGCCGCGAACTGCTGAAGACGTCGCTCGGGTCGAAGTCGTCGCTGGTCGTCGCGATCGAGCCGGGCGTCTGGCCGATTCGCGTCGATGTCGCGGAGCTCGAGCTCGCGGTGATCAACCTCGCGGTCAACGCGCGCGATGCGATGGCAACCGGCGGACGCTTCACGGTCGGCGCACGCAACGTCACGCTGCGCCGCGAGGACGGCTTCCCGCTGACCGGCGACTTCGTGCAGATCTCGCTCGACGACACGGGTTCGGGCATGGCGCCCGACGTGCTCGCCCGTGCGTTCGAACCGCTGTTCACGACGAAGGCGCAGGGGATGGGGACGGGGCTCGGCCTGCCGCAGGTATTCGCGTTCTGCGAACGCTCGGGCGGCCTCGCGACGATCGACAGCGCGGTCGGCGCGGGGACGTCGGTGCGTCTGTACCTGCCGCGCGCGCGGGCCGAGGACGTCGTCGCGCGGCCGGCAGCCGTCGCGCACGAGGGGGGCAACGGCGCGCTCGCCGGTCTGCACGTGCTGCTGGTCGAGGACAACGACGAAGTCGCGGCCGGCACGGAAGCGCTGCTGTCGCTGCTCGGTCATCGCGTGACCTATGCGCCCACCGCCGACGATGCGTTGCGCCTGATCGAGGGCACCGCAGCGAACGACGCGTTCGATCTCGTGATTTCGGATATCCACATGCCAGGCCGCCTGAACGGCATCGACCTGGCAGAAGCGGTCGAAAAGCGGCCGGGGAAGCTGCCCGTGATTCTCGTCACGGGTTATGCGGAGGAGCTCGACCGTACGCGCACCGTCAACGTCCGCGTGCTGTCGAAGCCGTTCGACATCGCGCTGCTCGACGAGATCCTGCTGGGCATCCGCGAAGCGCGCGACGCACGACACGCCGGCGCGTGATCCGCTCTTGGTTGGGGGGGCGGCGCCGCCGCGACGGCGTGAGCACGCGCGGCGGCGATCAGGCCAACGAGGTCAGGCCGATTTCAGCAGGCGCACCCAGCTCGCGTAGCGATCGACGAAGCCCTGCAGGAACTTGCGGGTGTCCTCGCTGACGATCTGCCCCTGGTCGTCGATGCGCGCCGGGTCGTGCTTGATGAACATCTCGGGCTGACCGAGCGTCTTCACGTCGAGGTACGCGAGCACGTTGCGCAGGTGCTGCTGCGCGAGCGCGGTACCCACCGCGCCCGGCGACGTGCCGAGCACCGCGCCCGGCTTGCCCGACCACGAGTTGGAACCCCACGGGCGCGAGCCCCAGTCAAGCGCATTCTTCAGGACGCCGGGAATCGACCGGTTGTACTCGGGCGTGACGAACAGCAGCGCGTCGGCGGCTTCGATCGACTGCTTGAAGCGTTTCGCGACTTCCGGGAAATCCGCGTCGTAGTCCTGGCTGTACAGCGGCAGCTCGCCGATCTCGACGAACTCGAACGAAAAATCGGCGGGGGCGAGCGAGATCACGGCGTGCGCGAGCGCGCGGTTGGTCGAAGCGCGACGCAGGCTGCCGACGACGACCGCAATACGATAGGACATGACATTCTCCTTCCGGTGAGTGAGGAATCGGATCGATTGCTTCCGAATGGGCGACAAAGGTCTGTTTATAGGCAAGCCAGCCCGCGAGCCGTCCCACGGGGCCGTCCGGCCGACTTTCCACAAGGTTTTCCACAGAAATTGTGGATAACTCGACCGTTATGTTCTGACGTTACAGATTGCCCGACGCGCATCGCCGGCGACGCGCGAGACGGGGTTCGGCAAGCATAGCGCAGCGCGGCAGCCGGTTCCGTGAATTCGT
>NZ_BCPP01001106.1:0-2132 GCF_016586125.1 Burkholderia sp. E168m23 | reverse complement strand
ACGCGCTCAAGACGCCGTGCATCCTGCACTGGGGGATGAACCACTATGTCGTGCTGACGAAGGTCGGCTACGGCAGCGTGCACATAGTCGACCCCGCGCTCGGCGAGACGAGGCTGCCGCTCGCGCAGGCGCTCACGCACATCACCGGCTATGCGCTCGAACTGAATCCGGACATCGGTTTCTCGCGGGCGGGGCAGGCCGACCGCATCCGGCTGCGCGACTACCTCGAAGGGCTGACCGGCATCCGCAAGAGCCTCGCGATCGGCATCGTGGGCGGCGTCGCCGCGCAGCTCCTGCTGCTGCTCGGCCCGTCGTACGTGCAACTGACGATCGACGAGGCGCTGAAGAAGACCGACGTCGACATCCTGTACCTGCTGACGATCCTGTTCGCGATCGTGTTCCTGTTCGACACGCTCTACGCGAATCTCGTCGGCAACATCAAGAGCTACCTGCGCAACATCGTGTCGCAGCAGTTGTCGGCGAACATGGTCGGCCATCTCGCGCGGCTGCCGATCGGTTATTTCCTGTTTCACAACACCGGCGATTCGATCTCGCGTGTGTCGTCGGTGTCGGAGGTCGGGCGATTTCTCGTCGACGGGCTGGTGGGCGGGCTGCTGAACCTCGTCACCTGCACGCTGACGCTCGTGCTGATGCTGTATTACAGCCCCGTACTGGCCGGTATCAGCCTCGCGGGGATGGTGCTGTTCGCGTTGAGCCGGCTCGCGATCCAGCCGCAACTGCAGGACGCGATGTCGCAGATCCTCACGCGCGGCGCCGAGGCCGATGCGCTGCTGATCGAGAACATCCGGTCCGCGCATTCCATCAAGCTGCTGTCGGCGGAGACCGCGCGCAGCAGCCTGTGGGTCAACGCGTTCACGCAGAAACTGCAGGCGATGCGCCAGCAGGAGCGGCTGCAACTGCTGTTCGACGCGATCTCGAAGGGGATCGTGCACGTCGAGCAGCTCGTGATCGTCACGTACGGCGCATGGCTCGTGATGCACGGCCAGAGCACGATCGGCGTGATCTACGCGTTCATCCAGTACAAGAACCTGTTCGCGGACAAGTTCATCGATTCGATCCAGCTCTACGTGCGGCGCAAGGTGCTGCAGGTGCACATGGATCGCGTCGCGGACGTGCTGCAGACCGAGACCGAGGAGCCGGCGCCGGACGCGGTCGTGCGGCCGGTCGACGGGTTCGACGGCGCGCTGTCGATCCGCGCGCTGTCGTACACGCCGAAGGGCGGCCATCGGCCGATCCTGAGCGATGTCGCGCTCGACGTGCCGGCCGGCAGCAAGATCGCGATCGTCGGCCGCACCGGCAGCGGCAAGACGACGCTGCTGAACTTGATCTGCGGGCTCGTGCGGCCCAAGCCCGGCACGCTGTTCGTCGGCGGCGTCGATCTCGCGGAAGTGAACCTGCGGCAATACCGCAAGCATCTCGCGGCCGTCACGCAGTCCGACCAGCTGTTTCGCGGGACGATCCGCGACAACATCACGAATTTCGCGCCCGCGCCGCGGATCGGCGCGATGTTCGACGCGGCGAAGCTCGCGTGCATCCACGACGAGATCGAGCGGCTCGACCATCGCTACGACACGCCGCTCGGCGATACGCAGAAATTCCTGTCGGCCGGCCAGATGCAGAGATTGCTGATCGCGCGGGCGCTGTATTGCGAGCCGCGCCTGCTGATCCTCGACGAGTTTTCGTCGAACCTCGACCAGGCGACCACGCACGAGATCTGCCGCAACGTGCTGACGCTGCCGTGCACGATCGTGCTCGTCACGCACGATGCGTCGATCCTGTCGATGGTCGACCGGATCTACCGGATGGATGACGGCGTGCTGACCGATGCGACCGACGCATGGCGCACGAACGAGGAGGCGCGGTGATGCTCGGGCGGCTCTTCCTGCTCAATCCGTTCTCGTATGCGTTCCTGCTACGCCGCGCGGTGCGGGCGATCGCGCTGCGCACGTCGCCCGCGCGTGGGCTGCGGCTGATGCGCTGGTGCTCGGGCGCGTGCCTGCGCTGCTTTCCGTGCATCCGCGAGTCGATCGAGCGCGCGGTCGCTTACATGTTGAGCGCGCACCTGAACGACGATCCGCGGCGCGTGCGCGAAGTGTCGGCCGCGATCGTGC
>NZ_BCPP01001105.1:0-2137 GCF_016586125.1 Burkholderia sp. E168m23 | reverse complement strand
GCACATGACGGTGTACGAGAACATGGCGTTCGGGCTGAAGCTCGCGCGCGTGCCGAAGGCCGAGATCGACCGCAAGGTACGCGACGCCGCGCGCATCCTGCAGCTCGACACGCTGCTCGAGCGCAAGCCGAAGGCGCTGTCCGGCGGCCAGCGGCAGCGCGTCGCGATCGGCCGCGCGATCGTGCGCGAGCCCGGCGTATTCCTGTTCGACGAACCGCTGTCGAATCTCGATGCGGCGCTGCGCGGCCAGACCCGCGTCGAAATCGCGAAGCTGCATCGGCAGTTCGAACGTGCGAGCGTCGTCTACGTGACGCACGACCAGACCGAGGCGATGACGCTCGCCGACAAGATCGTGCTGCTGCACGCCGGCGCGGATACCGCGCGGCACGGCAGCATCGCTCAGGTCGGCGCGCCGCTCGACCTCTATCACCATCCGGCCAGCCGCTTCGTCGCGGGCTTCATCGGCTCGCCGCGCATGAACTTCCTGCCGGCCGTCGTGACCGCGTGCGACGCGCGTCGCACGACCGTCACGCTCGTGCCGTCCGGCGAAACCTTCACGCTGCCGCGCGACGGCTCGGCGCTCTCCGCCGGCGCCGCCGTGACGCTCGGCATCCGTCCCGAACACCTGACGCTCGGCGCCGCCCCCGATGCGACGACGCTCGCGCGCGACGTCGCGCTCGTCGAACGCCTCGGCGAGCAGACCTACGTGCACCTCGACTCGCCCGGCCTACCCGACGCGACGCCGCTGATCGCGAAAGTACCCGGCGACGCGCCGGTGCGCACCGGCGAACGCGTGCACGTGCACGCGCCGGCCGCGGCCTGCCACCTGTTCACCGAAGACGGCCGCGCGGTGCCCGCGTGCGCCGACCTTCCCGTCCACCACTACGCATAAGGATCGGGCATGCGCCTCGGAGTCTGTTACTACCCGGAACACTGGCCGGAATCGATGTGGGCCGACGACGCCCGCCGGATGAAAGCGCTCGGCATCGAGCAGGTGCGGATCGCCGAATTCGCGTGGAGCCGCATCGAGCCGTCGCCGGGCGAATACGACTGGGGCTGGCTCGACCGTGCGGTCGACGTGCTCGGCGCGGCCGGCCTCGAAATCGTGATGTGCACGCCGACCGCGACGCCGCCGAAATGGCTGGTGGACCGCCATCCCGACATCCTCGCGATCGGCGCGGACGGCCGCCCGCGCGCGTTCGGTTCGCGCCGCCACTACGATTTCTCGTCGCCGGTCTATCTCGAAGCGTCGCGCCAGATCTGCACGGCGGTCGCCGAACGCTACGGTCGCCACCCGGCCGTGCGCTACTGGCAGACCGACAACGAACTCGGCTGCCACCAGACCGTCGTCAGCTACTCGCCGGCCGCGCTCGTGCGCTTTCGCGAATGGCTGAAAGCACGCTACGGCACGATCGACGCGCTGAACCGCGCATGGGGCACCGTGTTCTGGAGCATGGAATATCGCCATTTCGACGAAGTGGACGCGCCCGTGGGCACCGTGACCGAAGCCAATCCGTCGCATCGCCTCGACTACCGGCGCTTCGCGTCCGACGAACTCGCGCGCTATCACCGGATGCAGGTCGACGTGATCCGCGCGCATTCGCCGGGCCGCCCGGTCGCGCACAACTTCATGCAGCTCTTCACCGAGTTCGATCACTACGAAGTCGCGCGCGACCTCGATCTCGCGACGTGGGACAGCTATCCGCTCGGCGCGCTCGAGGAGCTGTGGTTCGCGCCCGACGTGAAGGCGCGCTGGCTGCGCACCGGCCATCCCGATTTCGCGTCGTTCAATCACGACCTGTACCGCGGCATGTCGAAGCTGCCGTTCTGGGTGATGGAGCAGCAGCCGGGCCCGGTGAACTGGGCGCACTGGAACCCCGCGCCGCTGCCGGGCATGGTGCGGCTGTGGAGCTGGGAAGCGTTCGCGCACGGCGCCGGCTGCGTGTCGTACTTCCGCTGGCGGCAGGCGCCGTTTGCGCAGGAGCAGATGCACGCGGGCCTGAATACCCCCGACAACCGGCTCGACGAAGGCGGCCGCGAAGCGCAGCGCGTCGCGCAGGAAATCGCCGCCGTGCTCGACGCCGGCGCCGATGCCGACGCGAACGGCGCGGTGCGCGCCCCCGTTGCGCTGGTGTTC
>NZ_BCPP01001104.1:0-2138 GCF_016586125.1 Burkholderia sp. E168m23 | reverse complement strand
CCCGCGGTGGCCGATGCGCGATGTCGCATCGGCTACCCGCGGCGCTACGCTAGAATAGCGGCCCTCTCAAAAACTACGGCGGCCGGTTGTCGCGGCCGTCGTGTCCGATGGATGTCATGGCCAAACTTCTGAACGATCAAGAATTCCAGCGTTTCTCCGAACTTCAGCAGAAGCAGGCAAGCTTCACGATCACGCCCGAGGAAGCGGACGAGCTGCGCGACATCGTCGCGCGCGCGCAGAAGAAGCGCGACGATCGTGCCGCCGCAATGCAGGCGATCGAGAACTACATCGAGCAGTTCGACATCACGCCTGACGAACTCTTCTCGCCCGAGCAGATCGGCGACGCGGCGCGTACCTACGGGCTCATCACGGCGACCAAGAAAGAACGCACGCTGCCGCCGTCGATCACGTTCAACGGCAAGCCGTACCAGTGGACCAAGACGCTTCCGGACGACGTGCGCAGCGCACTGTTCGACGCGTTCACGTCCGGCGAGTCGGTCAAGCGCTTCATCGCGATGCCGAAAGACACCGCGCGCTGCGCGCTGACGATCGCCCGCCTCGAGCGCGAAACCGGTGCGGTCTATGCTGATCCGCACCTCGAGGAACTCGCGATTTCGCGCGACCAGGTGAACGACGCGGCGTCGAAACTCGCTGCGTGAATGTAATCACGGGCACGGTTCCTGCGTGCCCGTACCCCCGCGTGACGCCGGCATTGGCCGGCGCCGCCCCCGCGGGAGCCGTGCATTCGCATGCTCCCGAAAAAGCTCACCTCAGCATCCCGCAAGCGCTCACCACAGCCTCCCGTAAAAGCTCACCCAAGGCTCCCGGAGACGCTCACTGACGCCTCCCGAACGTCCTCACCGATCGCTCCCGCAAGTGCTCACCGGGGCGTCCCGGAAAGGCTCACCGCCCTCTCCCGCAGGTGCTCACCGGCCGTTCCCGGGAAGGCTCACCGAAGGCTCCCGTATCGGCTCACCACGCTGTCCCGGAAAAGCTCACTCGCCGCTCCCGAAAAGTCTCACCTTGATGACGGCTTCGAATTTGCAAGGCCGGAATATGGCCACGCACGTGTGCAAGCACATCGCTTGAAACGGCTACCGAGGGTGAACGCAGGATGAATGTCGGCAGCACGTGACGAGCATCGCAGGACATCGCGCGCTTCGCGGTATCGCTGCGATCGACGGGTTCGACACGTTCGCAAGCGCTTCACGCGGGAGGCTGGCTCAAAAGCTTTGCATTCCTGAGTTAACTTCCGACATGGCGAAACGTCAGGACGCATTGCCGCCATGCGCTACCCTCGAGCATCGAACCACAGGGTGACGCCTACGGCTGCAACTTCATCCTGAAACCCACGACGCCGGGTTCCTCCGTCGTCGACACCGCAAACCCGCATGATTTCGCGAGCGAGATCATCGCCGAATTCTCGCGCAGCGCCTCGCCGACCATCCAGGCGGTGCCGCGCGAGCGGGCGTAGTCGATGATGCGGGTCATCATCAGCCGGCCGAGCCCCTTGCCCTTTTGATCGGGCCGTACCGCGATCGCGAACTCCGCCGTCTCGTTGTCGGGATCGGCAACCGCACGCGCCACCGCGAGCGTATGGTCGCGCCCCGACACATCGGTAAACGACACGATGAAAGCCATCTCGCGGTCGTAGTCGATCTGGGTCATGCGCGCCACCTGTGAATGATCGAAGCTGCGCACCGCGCCGAAGAAACGCATCCGCAGATCTTCCGGCGTCATCGCACCGAGCAGTTCGTTGTGTGCGGCCTCGTCCTCCGGACGGATCGGACGGATCGTCACCGTCTCGCCACGCCACTCGAGTGTCTGCTCGAGGTGTCGCGGATACGGCATGATCGCGAGCCGGCTGCGCCCCGAGGCGAGCGTGATGCGCGGCGCGATCACCCATGCGCGGTCGGACAGCACGCGCAGCGTGACCGACATCGCCACCACTTCCCGCACGTCGCAGACGACCTGCGACAGCGCCGTCAGCGCGTCGAGCGTCGGCTCGACGGGCGTGCTGCGCGCATACGGCGAGCGCTCCATCACCGCGCGGGCGAGCACGGTGTTCAGCGGCGGCAGGCCGTAGACGACGAACGGCGCCGATACGCCGTCCGCAGGCGGCACGGCATAGCGAAACA
>NZ_BCPP01001103.1:0-2140 GCF_016586125.1 Burkholderia sp. E168m23 | reverse complement strand
AAGTGCACCGCGTCGGCGATGTCGGCCTGCAGATGCGCGCCGTCGGCCGGCGACGCATGGCCCGCGCAGTGAATCACGTGCGTCGCGCCGGCCAGGCGCGGCGCATCGGCGCCGTGCCACACGTCGCCGAGCGCACCGACGATCACGTTCGCATCGGTCAGGCGCGACGCCCAGTACGGCGCGAGCCCCGCGCGCAACGCCGCTTCCCGCAGCCGCGCGACCGCATGGCCGCGGTCCTGCGCGCGCACGACGCACACGATGCGTTCGAGCAGCCCCGCATTGACGAGCGCCGTCAGCACGGTACTGCCGATGAAGCCGGTCGCGCCGGTCAGCACCAGCCGGCCCACGTTCGCCGCCGCGACCGGTGCGCTGGCCGGCGACACGAGGCTCGTCCGCCAGTTGAGCGACAACGCGGTTTTCCAGATCAGCACGATAGTCTCCTTCGAAGAGTCGGCCGGGCGGCGCGGTGCCCGCGGTTGCGGGCGGCGCACGGCTCACCGGCCGGGCCGGGGCTGACGCGCGCCCCGGCGCCTCCCGATCCGGCGTGCGGCCTGCGATCGCGTCGATCGCGCTCTGGCACGAGGCGGCGGCAGCCGGCGCGGACCGGCGTCCGCGGCACAGGATCGGGAAGTTCCCAGTGTGGGGCCCGACCGCATGCAAGTCTGTCCCGAAAGTTTCGTGAAAGTGTGCCGATTTGTACGCGATTGTCGGAGTGTGTCGTGCCGGCCGCCGCGTCAACACGCTGAAAGGTTCGGTCCGGCTGCATCCGAGGAGCGCCAGAGCATGTCCTTCGCCCCGCTTTCCGTCGATCGGTCGGCGCGCGACCGATCGACGCGGCCGGCGGCCCTGTCATCCCATGTCTGGGCCTCCGCGCGCGCCGGCCCGGCCACCGCTGGTCGCCGCTATCGCCCGCGTGGGCTGACGCCTCGGGAATGACCATGAATCGTCAGACATCGTTTCATCTGAAACGGAAATAGACTCGATCCGGGTTTATTGCGGATTATCACTTGCGTTTCACACCAGTCTATCTAGACTGTTCAAGTCAAAACGGTCGAATGTGTCATCTTTTTCAGGAGACGATCCAATGCGCCTCACCATTCGGATTAATGGCAGCGAATCGGCAACCCGGCATTCCTTCGCGGTCTTGTGGGTCGATACCGACGAAGGGCTGTGGTCGCGCGAGGCACATCAGGGCATCGACCTTCCGACCTGGGGCAAGATCCGCGACGTCGAAGGCGCGATGGCGCTGTGCGCGGCCGACAGCGGCAATGCCGTCTGTCAGTTGAAGGGGCTGTCGTTCGATGCGATGCGCCGCGAACAGGGCCCCGCGGTGCTCGCCGGCGAGCACCCCGACGGCGCGTGGCGCCTGCAGGCGGTCGATACCTGCACGACCCAGCCGGAATACCGGGAATTTATTTCCGTTGCCCGATAGGTATTATTGACATCAATCGTCTACGGTTTTCGGGTTTATTCCGGTAGCAGTGATATTCATTTCGATATTCAGCAATAATGGCGCCTCGGTTCGAGGCGCTTTTCATTTTATGGATTAAAGAAATAACCGGCGTGCGGGCAATTGATCGCGCGCCACGGGCGATCGCGAGCGAGCGATATCCCGAACCGCCTGCCCGAATCGGCATGCGATGATCGCGCAGGTTTCGTCCTCATCCGCCGCCGCCGAATCCCGCGTTGGCCCCACCTTTCCTGCCGTTTCCCTTCCCCTGTTCCAGATGGCCTGACCTTCGCCTTTTTGAAGGGCCGGAACATACTTTCCCCACACGATGTTTACTCCTTTATTACAATCGCATTATTCAGACTGACCCGCCGCCGCCCGGCGGCCCGACCCGGCCATTGCATGAGCGTGAAAAAGAAGACCCACCCTGCCGATCCATACGCGGCGGCGACCAAGAATCCGATGCTCGCGTCGCGCCTGCCGATGTGGCGCTCGAGGCTGATCGTGGTCGTCGTGTTCCTCGCGTTCGCCGCGCTGATCGCGCGCGCTTTCTGGGTGCAGGTCGCGAACCAGGATTTCTACGTCGGTCAGGGCCAGAAGCGCTACCAGCGCACGATCGAGCTCGATGCGATGCGCGGGCGCATCGTCGACCGCAACGGCGCGATGCTCGCGGTCAGCCTGTCGACCTAT
>NZ_BCPP01001102.1:0-2140 GCF_016586125.1 Burkholderia sp. E168m23 | reverse complement strand
CTTTGGGTTTGCGCCGCATCGGCATTTACCGTCATGAGCCAACAGGTTCCTGCCCGCGATGCATAACGCAGTCAACGCGATTCCTTGCAAGTCTACCTTGAAGCAAGGAAGCCAATGTCATTTCTTTCAATGACACGCGTCCTTTATCTGCTACCTGGAAGGGAATTATCGACGTCGTCGACAAGCCGGGAGCCGCAGGAGCCCCCCATCTTGAAAATCCCGCGGCCATTGCCTACGGTGGTAAACCCAAGCCGGTGCAACGCCGGCACGCAGTACCACGATGAGCCTGAATTCGTCTTGCTGACCGCCAGCACGGTCTGCCCCCTATTTATGAGAGGGTACGACGCGGGAGCTGGCGATGAAACAAGTCTGGCTATGGCCAAATTCGGTGGCATCGATAGCATGCTACTCATCTCGCACAATTCAGCCCCTATTTGCACTGGGTGAACGAGATGGTTTCCACCCCCATGGCGCACAGGCAGGCGACCAAGAATGCCGCCGAGAACCGCTTGCGATTGACCTTGCGGTTTATCTGGTCGGGCGACTCGTCGATTCCCATCTCCTCGAGCATCCGCGAGAGCTGCTTGTAGCGGATACCGCGCCGCATCATCTCTTCCTCTATCAACCCCTTCGCTTCCTCTTCCCACTTCCCATAAGGCTGGACTGGCAGCCGACCACGCTTGCGCGGCAGTTCTTCCATCTTTCCCCCTCGACCTTGTTCGAGCCTCCGCATTTCTCATGCCGGGATTCTCTCACGGGTATTTTCGGTCGTATACGACTGACTCAAAACCGGCAGCACTACACGTCCTCAACAAGCCATTTTTTTTCGAGGACAGAATGCTGACAAAAACTTTACAGACCAGTTCGCCGGCCCGACGGGCTGCAGCTGCACCCCGGACGACCTGCCAGACCGGCAGCCGATTGCACGTGCCAGTCGAAGGTGCGAAATGAGAAGCGCACCATCCTATGGCGTCCGTAGCCGCCGGAGCGCCGTGAACGCGGGTGTCCGGCTAACAGCCCGAACGTACGGCAAGGCCCGCATCGGCACCTATGCCGAAAAGGCCGACGGTCACATCACCGTTGAATCCGACGCGGAACGCCTGGTAGCGCACATGCTGAGCGTCGACCCACGCGTACGTTCGTTCAAGCAGCAACCGTTTACCGTCGACCTGGTCGGTGAACGGCTGCTGTTCACGCGCGAGGAACTGTCCGAAGCGCGCAGGATGCGTGGTGGTCGCACCGGGGAGGCCGAGTACACGCCAGATTTCGCCACCGTTCAGGCCGATGGCCTGCAGCGCGCGTATGAAGTCAAACTTCAGGGCTTCGAGGGCGACGACCGGTATTGGGCCAAGGTCGCGCGGGCCCAGGAAATCATGGAGGCGTACTGCTATCCGCTCTCCACGGTGGTCGTGCCCGCGGATGAACGGCACCCGGTCGTCGTCAACGCCCAACTGTTGAAGCCGGCAATAGCTCGGGCCCACGAATACCTGACACCGGACATCATCGACCGGGTCGAACGCTATTGCGACGCCGGCCCGGTGCTGCAGCGCGCGCTGTGTGCCGACCTCGATATTCCGACGGGCCTGATTCCTCAACTGCTAGCCACTGGTGTGCTGCAGGCAGACCTGGCGCATCACCACATCTGCGCCACGCTGGAACTGTCGGCCGCATATGGCGACCTGGGCCACCTCTGTTTGATTGAGGAGCTGCGACCATGATGTCCGACCTGCGCGCCGGAGACAAGTTGGCGCTGCCCGGAAAAACGGACAGCTGCTTCGAGGTGATAGACGCTCGCCTGCATGCCGGCTCCATCCAGCTCTTCGATGCCGAGAAATGTGAGGCCCGCTATGTCAAATACGACGACATCCGCGCCCAGATTTCGGAAGGCGGTCTGGTCCTGCATCGAAAGGGAATGCCGCGCATCAGCATTGCCGCCCAATACGACAATCCGGAATTGCACAGTAAGGTCCGCCTGCTGAACGACACACTGCGGCGTATTGATGCCATCCGGAAGCAACGAGGTCTGTCGTTTAACGCAGCGATACCTTTGGCCCGTGAAGCCTATCAGATGGAAAACGGAGACAAGCCGCTTGTCTGCCCGTTTCCGTCGCGAGCAACCCTGTACCGGGCTCACATGAAT
>NZ_BCPP01001101.1:0-2142 GCF_016586125.1 Burkholderia sp. E168m23 | reverse complement strand
GTACAACCAAGGCGACGAACGCTACCGTCGCAGTTTCGAGTTTCGCAAGTCTGAGGAGGGGGTCGAGAACGAAGCCCTTGACCTTTGCAAAGCCGGCGAAGTAAAGACGACCGTAAAGCTGCTCAACATTCGGTCGGAATATCAAAAGCATTTTCCGAAGTCGCTCGATACACTGGCGCAGAAGATTATCGACCACCTCGTCATCTACTTTCTAAGTCCAGGATGCCCAGAGGTGTGGATTCACGATGACGAGCATGAACCAGTCAATCTGAACGAGTACTTCCGCGCCGAGGCTGACACCCGTGCGACCGAGCACAAGTTTACCGTCGGCAAGCACGAGCTAAATGCGGTCATTGTTCGCTTCGACTCCAGCCTGAATCGAAGGCACACCGTCTCCTATTGCGCAAACAAGCGCGAGGTTATTTCCTGGGGCGTAGGCACACGAGTTCCCGACTTCAAGACGAGATTCGTCGACGAGGCGGGAAAGTCGTTTGTTTTCAAGACATACGTGTTCGGGCAATACCTCGATTCACGCGTTGATTCTTCTCGTACGCAGTTGGTCCTGTCTGGCGAAGACGAACTCGAGCTCGATGATGAGCTGAGTCGACCGCAGCTGGACACGGCGGTGACAGACGTTGTAAAGAATGCGGCGGCGCCTTACATGACCACGTTGCGTGAAGAGAAGCGACGGAACATCGAAACGCTGGTTGCCAACAAGGCTCCGCAGTACCGCTTCATGCTTAGTGAACGGTATGGCCAGTACATTGACCGTATTTCCCCAAATGTATCCGACGACCAGCTGGACATCGAACTGTACAAGGTTCAGAAGGATATTGAACTCGCTCACCGGGAGCAGGCGCGGCAGATTGAGAGTCTGCCACTCGATGGTCAGCGTAACAGCGAAGCGTACAAGCACTTGCGCGAACAGTTCCTTCGCGAGGAGAACGAGCTCGGCCAGGCTGCTCTGGCCAGATATGTGGTGCATCGGAGGACCATTCTCGAGCTTCTCGATAAGGCCCTCGAAACGCAGGATGACGGACGTTACGTGAAGGAAGAAGCCGTTCACAGCATCATCTTTCCGATGCGTGCAAGCTCCGACGACGTTGACTTCGACCGGCAAAACCTTTGGGTAATCGACGAACGTTTGGCATACCACTGGTACCTCGGGTCCGACCTGCCAATGAGCCGGCTCAAAGCGGTCAATTCGGACGAAAATGACGAACCTGACATCGTTGTTTTCAATTCCGCGAAAGTGTTCGCCGAGGCAAAGCGCAGCTTCAACTCCGCTGTAATCGTCGAGTTCAAGCGACCCGAGCGCAACGAATACCCCTCAACGGACGAAGACCCCGTCGAGCAGGTGATTCGCTATGCTCGAAAACTCCGTGATAGCAAAGCCAAAACGGACGAAGGAAGAACCATAGAGGTTGCAGAATCGACGCCGTTTTACGCGTACATCGTGTGCACGTTGACTCCGAGAATACGAGACATAGCACTCAACCGAGACTTCATGGTCACGCCCGACGGCGCAGGCTACTTTAGGTTCCACACACAGCTTAACTGTTATATCGAAATTCTCTCGTATGACAAGATGCTGGATGACGCCAAGAAGCGGAACCGTGCGTTCTTCGAGAAGCTGCAGATACCAATGCTTTGAGCGTGCCTTAGGCCGAGTCGCTGGGCGCCGACTGCGCGCCCGGACGCAAAACGCATCGCAAATCAGCACAGCACCAGAATAGCCCCCTCGCTTCGCACGCATCAGTGCCACGTAAAGCAACTGTCTCCGGTGGCTACGCCTGCAGAAAACTGAGGCCTCGCTGCTTCTGGTTGGCCTTGATACACCGCATGACGTCCGGGAGAAAGCGGCTTCGTTCGTGGAGTGCCGCGTCGCCGGGCCACGTCGGATGACTGAATCGCGGCCGGTCTGCGCGGAAGACCGTCAGTCTGCCGGCATAAAGTCAGCAAGGACGGACGCTACCTCGAGGTACCTGTCCTCGCGCCTGTCGGCATCGAATACCTTGATGCATCCTCCCCATGGTCCGTGGTCCGTGGTCCGTGGTCTGGGCGGCAATCGTGACGGTCTGCTCGCCGGCCTTCTGTAGCAGGAGCGCGAGGGTATGCCAAAATCACGGTCACGTCGCACAT
>NZ_BCPP01001100.1:0-2144 GCF_016586125.1 Burkholderia sp. E168m23 | reverse complement strand
CCGGCCGACGTCGGCTATACGTTCTGACCGTCCTCACGTCCAGTCGAACATGAGCACTACCCTGACCACGGCGATGATCTTCGCCGCCGGACGCGGCGAGCGGATGCGTCCGCTGACCGACACCCGCCCGAAACCGCTGCTCGAAGCCGGCGGCAAGCCGCTGATCGTCTGGCAGATCGAGGCGCTCGCGCGGGCGGGCATCGAGACGATCGTGATCAACCACGCGTGGCTCGGCGAGCAGATCGAGGCGGCGCTCGGCGACGGTTCGCGCTGGGGCGTGCGGCTCGCGTATTCGGCCGAAGGCGACGCGCTGGAGACCGCGGGCGGCATCGCGCAGGCGCTGCCGCTCATCGAGCGTGATGGACAGCCGGCCGTGTTCGCGGCCGTCAGCGGCGACGTGTACTGCGCGTTCGACTACCGGACGCTCGCGCCGCGCGCCGCCCGGATGGCCGCGCTCGACACGCCGGCGATGCACCTGGTGATGGTGCCGAACCCGCCGTTCCACCCGGCCGGCGACTTCGCGCTCGGCGACGACGGTCGTCTGGCGCTCGACGGTGCCGCGCGCTTCACGTTCGGCAACATCGGCCTGTACGACACGCGGATGTTCCGCGATCTCGCGCCCGGCACGCGGCGCGCGCTGACGCCGTACTATCGCGCGGCGATCGAAGCCGGCCACGCGAGCGGCGAACTGTACGAAGGCATCTGGGAGAACGTCGGCACGCCCGCGCAGCTCGGCGAACTCGACGCGCGACTGCGCGCCGCGGCAAGCTGATCGTTTCGCGACTGACTGCCGGTTCCCCGGCGTGGCGGCCGATGGGCTGACAGGCCGGGGACGGCGCGCGGTCCACCAGCCGCGAACCGTTCCGGAGCGAATGCCGGAAACGCTCCGCCGGCTCACCCAGCCGTGACGGCGCCACGCTGCAGGGTGTCGGACAGCCGGCACACCGCCCGCTCCCGCCGCGCGCCACGGCACGCAGCACGCCTCCAAACCGTTACGCGGCCTCGGCCTCTTCCCCACCCGCCGCCGCGCGCTGCTGTTGCAGCGCCCACATCTGCGCATACAGCCCGTCGGCGCGCACGAGTTCGTCGTGCGTGCCGCGTTCGACGATCCGCCCGTGGTCCATCACGAGGATCTGCTGCGCGTGCACGACCGTCGACAGCCGGTGCGCGATCACGAGCGTCGTGCGATGCCGCGCGATCTGGTCGAGTTCGTGCTGGATCGCGCGTTCCGAGCGAGAATCGAGCGCCGACGTCGCTTCGTCGAACAGCAGCACCGGTGGGTCCTTCAATAGCGTGCGCGCGATCGCGACGCGCTGCTTCTCGCCGCCCGACAGCTTCAGCCCGCGCTCGCCCACCGGCGTGTCATAGCCCTTCGGCAAAGTTTCGATGAAATCGTGGATGTGCGCGGCGCGCGCGGCCGCGACCACCTCGTCGCGGGTCGCCGTCGGCCGGCCGTACGCGATGTTGTAGTAGATCGAGTCGTTGAACAGCACGGTGTCCTGCGGCACGATCCCGATCGATGCGCGCAGCGATTCCTGCGTGACGTCGCGGATGTCCTGACCGTCTATCCGGATCGCACCGCCCGTCTCGCGGTCGAGATCGTAGAAGCGGAACAGCAACCGCGACAGCGTCGATTTCCCCGAACCGCTGTGGCCGACCACCGCCGTCGTCGTGCCGGCCTCGATCGTAAACGTCACGTCGTGCAGGATCTGCCGCGACGGCTCGTACGCGAAGTTCACGTGCTCGAAGCGCACCTGCGCGCCGGCCACCGCGAGCGGCCGCGCATCGGGCCGGTCGGCCACTTCCTTCGGCGCGGACAGCAGCCCGAACATCCGGTCCATGTCGGTCAGGCTCTGCTTCAGCTCGCGATAGACGACGCCGAGAAAGTTCAGCGGAATGTACAGCTGCAGCATGAACGTGTTGATCAGCACGAGATCGCCGAGCGTCAGCTTGCCCGCGAGCACGCCCTGCGTCGCCCGCCACAGGATGAACACGAGGCCCGTGCCGATGATCGCCTGCTGACCGAAGTTCAGCACCGACAGCGAGTTCTGCGAGCGGATCGCGGCCTTCCGGTAGCGCTTCAGGTTCTCGTCGTAGCGCTGCGCCTCCCACTCCTCGTTGCCGAAGTACTTCACCGTCTCGTA
>NZ_BCPP01001099.1:0-2148 GCF_016586125.1 Burkholderia sp. E168m23 | reverse complement strand
TTGACCTCCTCGAAATCGGATGCCAGGTCCACAATCACCGCGGACTCGCCATTGAAGGCGTTGCTTTTGCCGGATACGGCAGCGGACTTGCCGTTCGTGCCAACGGTACTGAACAGGTTCATCCCGCCGGCAATGCCCCCTTCCTTGGACGAGCGCTGGAGGAACGCATCGCCGCGCGCCACCGAATGTTCGAACTGCGTGGTGGCACCCACGCTCAAGCCATACCGGTCGACGGTTCCGTTGGCCCCCACCGACTTGAAGAAGCCGGCGTCGAGCTCCTGTCGTACGCCCAGCGACGCATACTGATCACGCTGGCCATCCGAGCCGCTTCGCGTTCCGAGGTTCACGTTGTAACTGCGCTTTTCCTTGCCGAGCGCAATACTCAAGCCAAGATCGACGCCTCGGTTGCGGGTTCTCGCCAACGTCCCGGTGGGACGATCGAAGCCGGACAAACGCCAGGTGAGATCGTTGCCGAACAGGCTATGTCGATGCGAAACCGACAAATCGACACCCAGGCCGTTCGTCGCGCCGCTGGCGTATGAAGCGCGCGACATGATGCTCGTTTGCGGCGTGAAGCGATGGCTCCACGTGATCGCCGAGTCATGCACCTTGCCGCTGCGCACACTCGCGCGCGCATTCCGCTGGCGCCGGTCGTTGCGTTGCCAGCGCTGGCTGTGGCTCAGCGATACGCTCCCGTCCCGGTACGGCATCAGGATCTGCACATCGCCGCCCACTCCGTGCTTCGACGAGTGGTACACATTCCAGTAGGTTCGCGCACGGTCGGTAAACTGCCAGTCAAGCGACGCGCCGAATACGTTGGCGTCGGCCACATGCTGCGCCGACGCACCGAGCACGACCCGCGGATGGGCGAGGTAGTTGATCGCGCCACCCGCGGTGAACGCGTGCGAGCGATCCTCGCCGATCAGGTTGCGTTCCTGTCCAGCAAAGAATGCGTACTTCCACCGTTGTGTAGGATCGCTCCATGCCGCGGGTTTGTAGATAAGCTCGTTCTGCGTGGACGCAACCTGACCATCCTCGACAAGCCGGATCTCCACTTCATAAATGCCGCTGGGCAGCGGGCGCGTATCGACCACCTGCAGCCCCGGTTGCACCGATTGGCTGTGGATCAATGCGCCATTGCGGTAGATTTCCACCATGCCCTGGCGATTCGCGGTCACATAAACGGGATAGAGGCTCGGGCGCGCGCCTTCAACCTCGCGTGCTTCGGACGTACCAAACATCACCCCAAGCGTCGTCGCCGCGCCTCCGCCTGGCATGCGCGGAGGCCGAATACCCGTTGCCAGGTCCGGCGTAAAGAAGCCCGCGCGCGCAAATTTGCCCTCGAACTCGCGCTGCGCGTACAGCCGGGGCACCGAGTATTCAATCTCGCTGGCTCGCCGCATGCCGCGGTTCTGCGTCGCCTGCAGTCCGCTCGTGATCGACCAGTTTCCCACGCTGCCGATGGCGTCGAACGCATACCGTCCGCCGATTTCACGGCCCTGGCCACCCGTCAGATTCAGGTAGTTGTACGTAATCAGGCCAGTGCTTCCGCTGGCCGGCAGCGGGTGATATTTCTTCTGCTCACCATCCTGTTCCGCGCGGCGCGTCACGATCGATAAAACGGAGTCCTGGAGGTTGTAGTGAAGCGCGAGCACGCCATCGCAGTTGGTCGCGCAGGCGCCAAGCGCACGCGGCTCACGCAGAAATTTTTCGATCAGCGCGCGATCGCCCTGGTCGATGCCGCCGTGCTGCTCATCCGAGAGCGCCACCAACTGAACCTTTCCATCCCGACTCAACGTGATGGTGCCCTCACCTGCCGAATGACCGTCAAAATCGATGCGCACAATCAGCGGCGAATCGAACAGTTGCTCGAGAAAATCCGCCGGAAGCTGCTCCGCCTGCTCGAACAGGTCCGCCCCCGAGCCGGCCACCTCCGCACGCGCGAACGCACCCTGTTGGCACAGCGCGCCAATGGCAAGAAAAATAGCGACGCTGATCTTGCTCATTTTTGGCATAGCTGCTCCAACATTCTTTAAATTCGGTTAAATGGATAACCCGGTGGATGCGCGGGACAATCGAAACCGGATACGCCGTATGGGCGAAACGCGCTCCAGAGCCACGCAAGCAAAACCACCGCAGCGGACGCGC
>NZ_BCPP01001098.1:0-2151 GCF_016586125.1 Burkholderia sp. E168m23 | reverse complement strand
GACGAATCTCGAGATAGCGGCTCGGCGTGTCGCCGAGAATGCGGCGAAACGCCGACGTGAACGCACTCGCGCTCGCGTAGCCGAGATCGAGCGCCACGCGCGTCACCGGCTGCCCGTCGGTCAGGCGGGCAATCGCCGCGAGCATGCAGACCTGCTGGCGCCAGGCGGCAAAACTCACGCCCGTCTGCGCGCGGAACTGCCGCGTGAACGTGCGGCGGCTCACGCCTGCGTCGGCCGCGACCCGGTCGAGATCGGCGTCGATCGACGGCGCCGCGAACAGGTGCCGGCACACCTTCGCCAGCCGCGCATCGGCCGGCAGCGGCGCATGCAGCGACAGGCGCGGCATCGTCGCGATTTCCGCGACCAGTAGATCCATCAGCTTGCCCGCGCGACCGTCGACGTCGTACATGGCCGGCAGGTCGATCGCATCGTCGAGCAGTTGCCGCAGCAGCGGCGACACGCCATACACGCCGCACTGGGCCGGCAGCCCGGCCGCCTGCGCGGCGTCGACGGACACGAACGCATTGAGCATCGTGACCGGCCCGGTCATGGTCATTTCGTGCCGCACGCCGGCCGGCACCCAGCACGCGCGCTGCGGCGGCACCAGCCAGCGCCCGTGCGGCGTCGACACGCTGATCGTGCCGCGCGACGCGAACGCGAATTGCCCGCGCACGTGCGCGTGATCCGGAAACGTCGTGCCCGCCGCAAAGTCGTTGGCGAGCACGACCACGCTCCGGGGAATGTGTTCGTAGGGATCTAGCAGCGTATTTCTCACGGCCCGAATTCCATCATCAATGACCCGATATCGAAGGCGGGTCGCCTTCGAACGATCTACGATCCGCTCCACCGTTGCGCGACCTCGCGGCCGGGACACCCGCCGGCCTGGTCGGCCGGATGGCAACCTCATCGGAGCGGACATGCCCAATACGTTTCATCGCGTGGGGAAAGGCCCCCACCCTGTTCTCGTGCTGCACGGCTGGTTCGGCGACGCCCGCGCGTTCGAACCGCTCGAAGCCTGGCTGTCGCGCGAGCACTTCAGCTATGTATTCATGGACTACCGAGGTTACGGCCGTATGCGCGACGCACACGGCAACTACACGATCGACGAGATCGCCGCCGATACGCTCGCGCTCGCCGACGCGCTCGGCTTTCCGACCTTCAGTCTCGTCGGCCATTCGATGGGCGGCATGGCGATCGAGAAGATCGCCGCCATCGCGCCCGACCGCGTGCGCGCGCTGGTGGCGATCGCGCCCGTGCCGTGCGGCGGCCTGCCGTTCGACGCCGCGCGACGCGCGCTATTCGAGCGGGCCGCCGACCACCTCGCCGATCGCCGGACCATCATCGACCGCAGCACCGGTAACCGGCTGCCCGCCGCCTGGATCGAGTGGAAAGCCGCGTATTCGGCAGCCTGTTCGTCGGCGCGGGCATTCGCCGCATACTTCCGCGCGTGGGCCGATACGGATTTCAGCGAAGAGATCACGGGCATCCATCCGGTCAAGATACTGATCGGCGAGCACGATCCGGCGTTCGACGCGGCGCTGATGGCCCGCACCTACCTGCGGCGCTATCCGCTCGCCAGCGTCGACGTGCTGCGCAATGCCGGCCATTATCCAATGAACGAAACCCCGCTCGCGCTGGTCGCGGCGATGGAAGCATTCCTGCTCGCCGCGACGGCCCGCCCCGTGGCGATCGGCTGACCGGCCGCGCGCCGGCGGCATCGTCGCGGCACGCATCACCGCAGCATGAACGACATCGCGGACAGGCTGTTCAGCGTGCGCACCACGTGCTCGACCGACGGCCCGTCGAAGCGCAGCGTCACCGCATCGACGCGCTCGAGCGACGGTAGCACGCAGAAAAGGTCGGCGAGCGCGGCCGTCTGTACGCGCAGCGTGCAGGCGGCCGGCGCGGGCCGATGGACGCCCGCGCGCCGGCCGGACGACAGCGCCTGCGCGACCGTCTCGCGCGCCGCGGTTGCGATCCGGGCGCACGACGCGGACGGCGTGAGCGTCTCGCCGCTCGATGCGCCGCCGGCCGTCTTGACCGTCTCGAAACGCGCGTCCGGAAACAGCGGCTGCGTTTCCTCGGCGAACACGTCGTCGCCGGTCGCGAGCGCGACGTGTGCGCCGTATTCGCGCGCCAGCGCGCCACACA
>NZ_BCPP01001097.1:0-2153 GCF_016586125.1 Burkholderia sp. E168m23 | reverse complement strand
CCGCCGCGCCCGCTGCCGGCCGCCGCGCTGTATCACCCGGCGCGCAACCGCGCGAGCGTCGACGACTGGCGGCCGCGCTGGACGCCCGGCGCGCCGGTCGTCGCGATCCTGTTCTATCGCGCGCACTGGCAGGCCGCGAACACGGCCGTGTTCGACGCGCTGGCCGACGCACTGATCGACGAGGGGCTGAACCCGCTGCCGATCGCGGTGACGTCGCTGAAGGACGCGGTGAGCCGCGAGGTCATCACGCAGCTCTGCGATACGCACGGCGTCGCGCTCGTGCTGAATACCACCGCGTTCGCGGCCGGCGCGATCGACAGCCCCGAGCACGACGTGCTCGCGGGCGACGCGCCGGTGCTGCAGGTGATCCTGTCCGGCGGCAATCGCGACGCGTGGGCGGCCGACAACCAGGGCCTGCACGCACGTGACATCGCGATGCATATCGCGCTGCCCGAAGTCGACGGGCGCATCGTCACGCGCGCGGTGAGCTTCAAGGGGCTCGCGTATCGCTGCCCGCATACCGAGGTCGACGTCGTGCGCTATCAGCCGGATGCCGAGCGGATCGCGTTCGTCGCGGCGCTCGCGCGCGGCTGGTGCCGACTGCGTACGCTCGATAACGCCGACAAACGCATCGCGCTGATTCTCGCGAACTATCCGCAAAGCGAAGGGCGGATCGGCAACGGCGTCGGGCTCGACACGCCGGCCTCCGCGCTGCGCGTGCTCGCGGCGCTGCGCGATGCGGGCTACATCGTGGCCGACCTGCCGCCTGACGGCGACGCGTTGATCGCGCAACTCACCGAAGGCGTGACCAACGATCCCGCCGTGCGCACGCTGCGTCCCGCGTTTCAGAGTTACGCGCTGGCCGACTACGTCGCGCGTTTCGCGCAGCTGCCGGCCGCGGTGCGCGACGCGCTGAACGAACGGTGGGGGCCGCCCGAAGCGGACCCGACGCTGCGGCAACGGCGTTTCACGATCGCCGGCTGGCGCGCGGGCAACGTGTTCGTCGGCATCCAGCCGTCGCGCTCGCGCGACGACAACGACTACGCGAGCTACCACGATGCGGATCTCGTGCCGCCGCATGCGTATCTTGCGTTCTATTTCTGGCTGCGCGATGCGTATCAGGTCGACGCGGTCATCCATCTCGGCAAGCACGGCAACCTCGAATGGCTGCCGGGCAAGAGCGTCGCGCTGTCCGACGCGTGCTGGCCCGACCTGACGCTCGGGCCGCTGCCGCACCTGTATCCGTTCATCGTCAACGATCCGGGCGAGGGCAGCCAGGCGAAGCGCCGCGCGCAAGCCGTGATCGTCGATCACCTGATGCCGCCGCTCACGCGCGCGGAAAACTACGGCCCGCTGCAGGATCTCGAACGGCAGGTCGACGAATACTACGAAGCGCTGATGGTCGATGCGCGGCGCGCGAAGCTGTTGCGCAAGACGATCCTCGCGACGATCGCCGAGCATCGCCTGCACGACGAGCTGAGCGTGTCGCCGCCGCGCGATGCGGGCGACGAGGATGCGCTGCTCACGCGCGTCGACGCGTGGCTGTGCGAATTGAAGGAAGCGCAGATTCGCGACGGGCTGCACGTGTTCGGCGCGTCGCCGGTCGAGCGCCAGCGGCGCGACACGCTGCTCGCGTTGGCTCGTTTTCCGGTCGGCGACGGCAAGGGCGAACGGGCCGGGCTGATCGGCGCGCTCGCACGCGATCTTGCGCTCGGCGAGGGTTTCGATCCGCTCGCGGCCGACTGGGCCGCGCCGTGGACCGGGCCGCGGCCGGCCGTGCTGCAGGCGCTAGATGCGTCGCCGTGGCGTCATGCCGGCGATACGCGCGAGCGGCTCGAACGGCTTGCGCAGCACTGGCTGGACGCCGTGTGCGGCGCCGCTTCAGACGAACCCGGCATCGACATGCCGCCGCCCGGCGCATGGCCGCATACGCTCGCGGTGCTAGAACGCGTGCGTTCGACGCTGTTGCCCGCACTCGATGCGTGCGGCGGTGAGGAAATGCGTCAGCTGCTGCGCGGGCTCGACGGCCGCTTCGTGCCCCCGGGGCCGAGCGGCTCGCCGTCGCGCGGCCGTCCCGACGTGCTGCCCACGGGCCGCAATTTCTATTCGGTCGATACGCGCGCGGTGCCGACGCAGGCCGCATGGTCGCTCGG
>NZ_BCPP01001096.1:0-2157 GCF_016586125.1 Burkholderia sp. E168m23 | reverse complement strand
CCGGCTTAGGCGCCGAAGCGGGCGCAGCAGCCGAAGCGGGAGCAGGCGCCGACGCAGGCGCCGGGCCGTCAGCCGAAGCAGGTGCAGGTGCAGACGCCGCCGCAGGCGCCGCCCCCGAAGCCGGCACCGCCCCGGACGCCGCCGTCGGCGCGGCAGCCCGCATCGCGGCCGGCGCCGCCACGGCCGATGCCGCGGCCGGCACGGCATTCGCGCCCGATCCAGGCGCGACCCCCGGCGCCGAAAGCGGCACCGGCGCCGCGGGCGGCGTCGGCACGACCGGTGTCGTCATCTTCAGCGGTTCGCCCTGCGGCGTCGGCGCGGGTTCGGGCAGCGGCGCGACGGGTTCCTTCTCGGCGGCCTTCACGGTTGCGCGGTCGCGGCGCGCCGGGTCGATCTTCAGGAAATGGTCGACGAGCGTGAAGAAGCGCTCATAGAACACGCCGGCGGGAATCGTCTCGCTCGCGGTCTTGACGAGCGCGTCGTCGCTCGACCCGATCGGCAGCGACAGCGAGCCGAACACGCTCAAGCCGACGCTGGCCGACGTATTCGACTTCTTCAGCGTATAGCGGTCCTGCACCGCGTTCACGTACGCGATGCTCGACGAGCCGTCCGCATTCGCGTCCGCGCACACGACGTGAAACTCGATCACGACGTGCATGTCGTTGCTCGGCTGGAAATTCTTGCTGCCGTCGACCGCGTCGTTGCGCGACGACGACACCACGTAGCCCTGGCTCAGCAGCGCGCGCCGCGCGGCCTCGCAGGCCGCGTCGGATTTCGAGTGGAACGTGTGCGCATACGGGCTGGTGGTCGCGTCGAACTGTTCCTGCTGGTAGATCGGCTTGGGCGGCGACGAGCATGCCGCCAGCACGGTCGCGACCGCGAGCGCGCACGAAACGGAAAACAGGCGAAATCGGTTGTGCATGGCGTCTTTCAGAAGGCTCGGCGAGAGGCGGCGCAACGGGAGTGCCCGGATTGATGCGCGCGCACATCTCGTATGGCCGGGGCGACATTATAGTTTCGTTTGATGTCGCGCTCGCTTCAGTCGGCCGGCGCGCCGCGCGCCGCGGCCAGCAATTGCGCCGTCAGCGGATGATGTTCGCCGCGCCGGGAGCGGATCGCGTGGATCTCCTCGGTCACGTCGCCCGCGCGCCCGAGCCGCCTGAGCCCGCGCAGCAGCGACGCATCGTTCGCGCCGAGTTCGCTCAGTGGAAACACGCCGAGGCCGCGCGCCGCGAACACGGCCATCAGCGCGCTGTCCTCGAATTCGCCGGCCACGCGCGGCACGATCCGCTCGCTTTCCAGCCATCGGTCGAGATGGGCGCGCAATGCCGAATGCGCGGTCGGCAGCAGCACCGGCAGCTCGGCCAGACATTGCGGAAAGCGCTGGCGCGCGGCCGGCGTGACGAGTGCCGCGGGCCCGTACCAGTCGACCGGCGACGCGACGAGCCGCTCGCTCGTCACGCGCAGGTTCGACCCGGACGGCGCGCCCTGACCGGCCAGCACGAGATCCAGATGATGCAGCGCGAGTTCCGCGAGCAGCGCGTCGTGCTCGCCCTCGTGGCACAGCAGGCGCAGTGTGGGCGTGTCGAGCACCGGGGCGAGGATCGCGTGCGCGGCAAGCTTGGAGATGCCGTCCGCGAGGCCGACCGCGAGCCGCACGGTCGGCTGGCTGGCCGCCGCGCGCACGTCGTCGGGAATCAGCCGGCCCATCTCGAAGATGATTTCCGCGCGTGCAAAGGCGGCCTGCCCGGCGTCGGTCATCGCGACACCGCGCCCGGCGGGGCGCAGTAGCTGGTGCCCGAGCGATTTCTCCAGTTCGCGCACCTGCGCGCTGATCGTCTGCACGGCCATGTCGAGCCGCTCGGCCGCACGCGCGAAGCCGCCTTCCTTCACCACGACCCAGAAATAGTACAGATGTCGGAAATTGAGCATCGGCGCGCGATATATCGAAAAAACCGAACCTAAAGTCAGATTCTCTCTGATTTTTGCGAAGTTCGGGGCGTCATATCATCAGGCTTTCCACTTTCGTATCGGCCCCGCCCATGGACTACCTGCTGACGCTTGCCCACCGACCCCGCCGTCTGGGCCGCGCTCCTGACGCTCGTCGTGAGTGGAAGTCGTGCTCGGCATCGACAACCTGATCTTCATCTCGATCCT
>NZ_BCPP01001095.1:0-2157 GCF_016586125.1 Burkholderia sp. E168m23 | reverse complement strand
CCTTGCCCTTCTCCGCGGCGGCGAGGCCGTCGGCGATCTTCTTCGAACGTTCGTCGAGGGCGTTGATCAACGGCGGCCACACGAATTTCATCGTGAACCACGCGAGGACCAGGAACACGACCATTTGCGCAAACAGAGTTGCGTTGAGATTCACGGTGTTTCCTTATCTGCTATTCCGGAAAAATGAAACGGTAAGGCGCTCATCGAGTTGCATTCGATCAGCGCCCCAAGTCTCCGTTCCGCCCTGCGCCGGCTCACGCCGGACGCATATTTCCGAGGAACCTTAGCCTGCGAGCTTCGACAGGAGCGGGTTCGCGAACGCGAACAGCATTGCGACACCAACGCCGATCAGGAATGCAGCGTCGATCAGACCAGCCAGCAGGAACATCTTCGTTTGCAGCGGGTTGATGAGTTCCGGCTGACGTGCGCAGGCTTCGATGTACTTGCCACCCATCAGCGCGATACCGATACAGGCGCCGATTGCACCCAGGCCGATGATGATGCCGATACCGATGGCGGTCAGACCCTGGATGTTGGCGATGTAAGCTTGCATGATCACTCCTTTGTGAAAAGACTTGGAACTGAGATTTAAAAAACTAAAACGAAGACTCTTTGTTGCACGCCACGCTTAGTGCGTGTCGTGCGCCTGGCCGAGATACACCAGCGTCAGCATCATGAAAATGAATGCCTGCAACAGAACAATCAGAATGTGGAAGATTGCCCAGACGCTACCCGCGATCACATGACCAACGAAGCCGAGGAACGTTGCGTCGCCACCGAAGCTCCACATGCTGCCGAGCAGGGCGATCAACAGGAACAACAGCTCACCCGCGTACATGTTGCCGAACAGCCGCATGCCGAGCGAAACGGTCTTTGCAACGTATTCGACGATGTTGAGCGCGAGGTTCGGGATCCACAGCGCCGGGTGGCCGCCGAACGGCGCCGACAGCAGCTCATGCGCAAAGCCGCCCGCGCCCTTGATCTTGATGCTGTAGTAGATCATCAGGACGAACACGCCGAGCGCGATGCCGAGCGTGCCGTTCAGGTCGGCCGTCGGGACGATGCGATGGTGGGAAATCACGTCCGACAGACCGAGCAGGCCGATCACGCGGCCCGGCAGGTCGACCGGGAGGAAGTCGAGGGAGTTCATCAGCGCGACCCACACGAACACCGTGAGGGCGAGCGGCGCGATGAAGGTACGATTGCCGTGGACGATGGCCTTCGACTGGTCTTCGACCATTTCGACGAGCATCTCGATCGCGCACTGGAAACGGCCCGGCACGCCCGACGTCGCCTTGCGGGCGGCCAGACGCAGCAGGACGATCGTCACGATGCCGCAAACGATCGACCAGAACAGCGTGTCGAGATTCCAGACGTGAATGTCGAAAATCGACGTCTGATGCGAGGTGGAGAAATTCTGCAAGTGGTGCGCAATGTACTCGGACGGATCCGGACCGCGCGTGCCTTCGCTAGCTGCCATATCGTTAATGCCACCCAAATTGTCGAAAATCGTTTTGCCCCGTTCCGCAACACGCTATTGCGGGAACGGGCCGGTGCGGTTCGTTGTCGAAACCGCACGCTGCTTGTTCCTTACCGCCAGGCCAGCGCGATCCAGTACGTCTTCAGCACGACGAGGTACGTGACGAGGAACGGCACCCAGTGCACGCCGGCCCAGCCGAACGCCACCGCGGTGAACATCCCGATCGTCAGAGCCAGTTTCAGGGCTTCGCCCATCACCCAGCTCATCACGGTGGCCGAGCCACCTGCCTTCAGTCGTGCCACGAATACCGCACTGGGCACCCAGCCGATCGCTCCGCCCAGAAACGCGGATTGCGCAGCGGCGCCCGGCGACTTCGAAAACAGCCACCACGCCAGCGTTGCAACCAGGGACAGGACCACTTGCGCGAACACCACCTTGTAGGGGGTCACGCGCGAGGGCTTGCTCACGTTCGGGCCAAACAGCCTTTCGGCCTCGGCCCGCGTCAGCGGAACGATGTTGTTATCTTGCTGCTCGACATCCCAGTCATCGTCGGATTCACGCCGCGCGCCAACCGCCGAAGCGGTGCGTTGCGTGCGCTGATCATCGTGCCTGTCGTCCGGCGCCTGACCCGCCATCGCAATCTTCCGCAGAATCCTTCAAACCGACCCCAAGCTTTC
>NZ_BCPP01001094.1:0-2166 GCF_016586125.1 Burkholderia sp. E168m23 | reverse complement strand
CGTGCAGTCGGTGCCGGAAGCCGACCGTGCGATCGTCGCGCTCGGCAAGCGCGACGCGGCGTTCGACGCGGGCCTGCCCGAGCCGGCGCGCCACTTCCGCCCGGGCCGCGACACCGCGCCGCGCAACGTCGCCGCCGCCGAAGGCTGGGCCGTCACCGGGATGATGGACCAGCACGCATACCTGCAGATCCCGCCGGGCGCGGACGTGAAGGTCGGCGACATGGTCGCGTTCGACATCTCGCACCCGTGCCTGACGTTCGACAAGTGGCGCCAGGTGCTCGTGCTCGATCCGCAGTTCCGCGTGACGGAAGTCGTCGAAACCTTCTTCTGACGCCCGCCGCGCGCGGCGCCGCCCTGCCGCTCGCGCGGGGCGGCCGTCACGCGCGCTTCAATCTGCCGGAGTACACTGCGCTTTCGTCCTCGGGGCCCGTCGCGGCCGTCATGCACGGCGCGACCGGGCCTTCAACGCTGCTTCACTGGAGAAAGCCATGGCCGCGAAGAAGATCCTGTTCCTGACCGGCGATTTCGCCGAAGACTACGAAACGATGGTGCCGTTCCAGGCGCTGCAGGCCGTCGGCCACCACGTCGATGCAGTCTGCCCCGGCAAGCGCGCGGGCGACAAGATCAAGACCGCGATCCACGATTTCGAGGGCGACCAGACCTACACCGAGAAGCCCGGCCACAATTTCACGCTGAACGCGGCGTTCGACGACGTCGATGCGGCGCGCTACGACGCGCTCGCGATCGCGGGCGGCCGTGCGCCCGAATATCTGCGACTCGATCCGAAGGTGATTTCGCTCGTGCGCGAGTTCGCCGAAGCCGGCAAGCCGATCGCGGCGATCTGCCACGCGGCGCAACTGCTCGCGGCCGCCGACGTGATCCGCGGCAAGCGCATTTCGGCCTACCCGGCCTGTGCGCCGGAGGTGAAGCTCGCGGGCGGCGAATACGCGGACATCCCGGTCGACGCGGCCGTGACCGACGCGCCGTTCGTCACCGCGCCCGCGTGGCCCGCGCATCCGGCCTGGCTCGCGCAGTTCCTCGCGCTGCTCGGCACGCGCATCGAGCTGTAAACCTGCACCCACTCGGAATGAAACGAAGCGATGGCCGGCGGCGCTGACGTGCCGCCCGGCTCCGCACGTCAACGCGCGGCTGGCGTCGACCCGACGTCCGCGATCCGCGATTCCAGCATCGCGAGCGCGCCCGACAGCGCATTCAGCACGTCGTCCGGCAACTGCGCCATCGTCTGTTCGAGAAACGCCTTGCGGCGCGGCAGGCACGCGTCGAACGCCGCGCGGCCGGCGTCCGTCAGCGTGACGTTGGTCACGCGGTTGTCGCGCGCGTCCGATGCACGCTCGATCCAGCCGAGCGCGTCGAGCGACTTCAACTGGCGCGTGAGCGCGCCCGGATCGATGCGCAGCACTTCGACGAGCTTCTTCTGCGACGCATGACCGTCCATCGTGTGCAGCGCGACCATGATGCGCCAGCGCGGCATCGGCTGCCCGACGTGCGCTTCGAACGCGGTCATGAAGGCGCGATACGTGCGTCCGAATTGCTGCAAGATCGCGACGCGGTCCTGTTCTTCCATGCGCTGATTTCGTTCCGGTGAATCGTTGAGTCGTCGAATCGCTCGCCCGATCGGTCAATCGGCCGCGACGTGCGGTTCGATCTTGCGCCGCAGCGCGATCGGCGGCACGCGACGGCACTGCCACACCGACACCACGGCGACGACGGCCGCCATCGCGACACCCAGGTGAATCGCGCCGACCAGCGATTCGCGGGCCGCTTCCAGCAGCAGCGCGCCATTATGCCCGGCACGCGTCAACTCCGCGACGAGACCGCCCTGCGCCGCGCGATCGATCAGGATCTGCGGATCGGCGAGCCGCGCGTGCCACTGCATCGCGTGGTCGCCCGACAGCGCGTCGCGCACGCCGCCCGAATACATCTGGTTGACGAGCGTGCCGGTGAGCGCGGTGCCGAGCATCCCGCCGACCATCCGCAGCGACTGCAACAGCGCCGTGGCGATGCCGAGATGCTCGCGGCCGGCCGTCTGCTGCGCGAACACGGTGAGGTTCGGCAGCACGAAGCCGAGCCCGATGCCGCCCGCGACCATCAGCGCCATCAGCATCCAGGTCGGCGTCGTGTGGGTCGACACGACGACGCCCGCGC
>NZ_BCPP01001093.1:0-2169 GCF_016586125.1 Burkholderia sp. E168m23 | reverse complement strand
CCGAAGGACAACACGCCGGGCTGCACGACCGAAGGGCTGCAGTTCCGCGATCTCTATCCGAAGTTCAAGAAGGCCGGTGCGGAAGTCATCGGCGTGTCGCGCGACAGCCTGCGCTCGCACGACAATTTCAAGGCCAAGCTCGAACTGCCGTTCCCGCTGATTTCCGATGCCGACGAAGCACTGTGCGCGCTGTTCGATGTCATCAAGATGAAGAAAATGTATGGCAAGGAAGTGCGCGGAATCGAGCGATCGACGTTCCTGCTCGACGCCGACGGCGTGCTTCGCCAGGCATGGCGCGGCATCAAGGTACCGGGTCACGTGGACGACGTGCTAAAGGCTGTACAAGCGCTTTGAGGCGCGTTATATTGGGCCGCAATGAATGCCAGTTCGCCCCATATTTCTCGTAGCTGCGCCCGTGCCCGTTGCAATGCTTCCCGGCACCTGACGCGCACGACGGCATCAGCCGAGCCGCATGTCCCTGTCGACGGGGCAGCGGCTTTTTTTATGGAACGCGCGCCGGCCCTCCCCGGTCCGGCCCTTACCGCATCGAGGAGCTGATCGACACTTAGGCGAACCGGCTAGACGAAATTCCTGTGCGCCACCGCGCGCAAACTGCATGCGTCTACGTCACGCAGGATGCGATCAGCGGCGCACGCCATGCGACACGATTCCTCCCGAGGGACACCATGCCTTTGCCTACTCCCCCCAGCAAGCTCGGCAGCCTGCTGCCGCCCGACGAATACAAGGCGAAAGCGCGGCCCGCGAAAGCCGCGAAGAAATCCGCCGAAGGGGACGCATCCACAGCCGGTGACTATGGTCCGGCCAGCGTGGCCCAACCGATGATCGAAGCCGCGAACACGGCCGCGCCGCTGCGTGCCGTCGCGTCTTCGGCGCCCGATGCCGCGAGCGCGCCCGCGCGAGGCCGCAAGACCCGACAGACGGCCGCGCTGTTGCAGCCGCTGCAGGCGCCTGCGGCCCCCGCGGCACCGGTCGTTGCACGCAACGACAAGCCGGCCACCGGGAAACCGGCCGCCGCGCCCGCGCGCGATGCCGGCGCCGCGACGAAGTCGCGCAGCCGCAAGCCCGCCGAAGTCGAACAGCAGAAACTGTTCGTGCTCGACACCAACGTGCTGATGCACGACCCGAGCAGCCTCTTCCGCTTCGAGGAACACGACGTCTATCTGCCGATGATGACGCTCGAGGAACTCGACAACCACAAGAAGGGGATGTCCGAAGTCGCGCGTAACGCCCGTCAGGTCAGCCGCACGCTCGACGCGCTGGTCGCCGACGGCGGCCCGATCTCGGACGGCATCCCGCTGTCGCGCCTCGGCAGCCGCGAGGCGGTCGGCCGCCTGTACTTCCAGACGAAGCTCGCCGACATCGCGCCGGTCGAAGGCTTGCCCGCAGGCAAGGCCGACAACCAGATCCTCGGCGTCGTGCGCGCGCTGCAGCGCGACCGGCCCGACCGCCAGGTCGTGCTGGTGTCGAAAGACATCAACATGCGGATCAAGGCGCACGCGCTCGGCCTGCCCGCGGAAGACTACTTCAACGACCAGGTCCTCGAGGATTCGGATCTCCTGTACAACGGCGTGCGCGAACTGCCGCAGGACTTCTGGACCAAGCATGCGAAGGGCATGGAGAGCTGGCAGGACACGAAGACGGGCACCACGTACTACCGCGTGACCGGCCCGCTCGTCGCGTCGATGCTCGTCAACGAGTTCGTCTATCTCGAGCCGCAGAACGGCGAGCCGACGTTCCACGCGATCGTCCGCGAGCTGAACGGCAAGACGGCGCTGCTGCAGACGCTGCGCGACTACAGCCACCACAAGAACAACGTGTGGGGCATCACCGCGCGCAACCGCGAGCAGAACTTCGCGCTGAACCTGCTGATGAACCCCGAGATCGACTTCGTCACGCTGCTCGGTCAGGCCGGCACCGGCAAGACGCTCGTCGCGCTCGCGGCCGGCCTCGCGCAGGTGCTCGACGACAAGCGCTACAACGAGATCATCGTGACGCGCGCGACCGTGCCCGTCGGCGAGGACATCGGTTTCCTGCCCGGCACCGAGGAAGAGAAGATGCAGCCGTGGATGGGTGCATTCGACGACAACCTCGAAGTGCTGCAGAAGACCGACGACGCGGCCGGCGAATGGGGCCGTGCCGCGACGCAGG
>NZ_BCPP01001092.1:0-2168 GCF_016586125.1 Burkholderia sp. E168m23 | reverse complement strand
CGGATACGCAGCGGATGAAATTGCGGGGTCGCCATATTCAGTAGGGTTTGAAGTAGTCGAAGGGTTCGCGGCAGTCGATACAGCGATACAGCGCCTTGCACGCCGTGGACGCGAATTGCGCGAGACGTTCGGTGCGCGCGGAGCCGCAGCGCGGGCAGGCGGGCGCCGCGACCGGCCGCGGCACGAAGCGCACGACGTTCTCCCGCGGCGCGGCGCTGCCGCATTGGCCGACCGGCGGCGCGATGCCGTAGGCCCGCAGCTTGTCGCGCGCTTCCTGCGTGATCCAGTCGGTCGTCCACGCGGGGGCGAGCACCGTCTCGATCCGGTGCGGCGGCAGATCGGCGGCCTGCAGCGCGGCGGCGATGTCCTCGGCGATCTGCGACATCGCCGGGCAGCCCGAGTAGGTCGGCGTGATCACGACTTCGAGCTGGCCGTCGTCCGCGCGGCGGACGTCGCGCAGGATGCCGAGCTCGCGGATCGACACGACCGGGATCTCCGGATCGGGCACGGCTTCGAGCACGTCCCACGCGCGGGCGAGCAGCGGATCGTCGCGGTGCGCGGGGGGCGCGGCGTGGACAGGGGCGGCGGTCTGGGCGGACATCGTCGGGCTCCGTGGCGTGGGCCGGTTACCAGCTCGCGCCGGGGTGCTGGCGCGCGAGGCTCTGCATTTCGGCGAGCAGGTAGCCCATGTGTTCCGAATGCTCGCCCTGCTTGCCGGTCGTCACATGTTTCACGGGCGCAGGCGGCGTGAGCGTGGCTTCGGCGAGTGCGTCGTCCACGTCCGCGCGCCACGCGGCCTCGATCGCGGCCGGTGCCGGGCCGATGCCCGCCGCGACGATCGCGTCGTCGATTTCATCGGCGGCGAAGAATTCGCGCGTGTACGGCATCAGATAGTCGAGCGCGGCCTGCGCGCGGCGGTGCGATTCGTCGGTGCCGTCGCCGAGGCGCACGAGCCATTCGCGCGCATGCTGGACGTGATAGCGGGTTTCCTTCACCGATTTCGCGGCGATCGCGGCCAGCTGCGTGTCGGTCGACGTCTCCAGCGCGCTCCATACGTGCAGCATCAGCGCCGCGTACAGGAAGTTGCGCACGATCGTCACCGCGTAGTCCTTGTCGGCGTGCGCGGTACCGGAGACGGGGCCGTAGTGCGGCAACTCGGCGAGCGTGAAATTCGCGAACTCGCGCTCGGTGCGGAAGTACGCGTAATCGTCTTCCGTCTTCGTCGCGCCGGTGAGCTGGCGCTCGAGCTCGGCCGCGTGCGTATACAGCATGCGCGCCTGGCCGATGAGGTCGAGGCTCATGTTGGTGAGCGCGATGTCTTCCTCGAGGATCGGGCCGTGGCCGCACCATTCGGCGTTGCGCTGACCGAGGATCAGCGCATTGTCCGCGAGACGCAGCACGTAGGAGAGGTGTTCGGGCGTGATCGTCATGGCGCGGGCGTTACATGTGGTTGACTTCGTCGGGCAACGTATAGAACGTCGGGTGACGGTAGATCTTGTCGCCCGCCGGCTCGAACAGTTCGGCCTTCTCGGCCGGGTCCGACGCGGTGATCGCCGACGACGGCACCACCCAGATGCTCACGCCTTCCTGGCGACGCGTGTACACGTCGCGCGCCATGCGCAGCGCCATCGTCGCGTCGGCGGCGTGCAGGCTGCCGCAATGCTTGTGGTCGAGGCCCTGCTTGCTGCGCACGAACACTTCCCAGATCGGCCATTCCTTGTTCATCACTTTCTCCAGATTCCTGAATTCGAGGGGTGCCGCTCAGGCGGCGTGCTGTTCGGCGCGGGCGCGGCGCTTCGCTTCGTGTGCGAGCGCGGCTTCGCGCACCCAGGCGCCGTCCTCGTGTGCTTTCACGCGCGTCGCGAGGCGTTCCTTGTTGCACGGGCCGTCGCCGTTGACCACGCGCCAGAATTCGTCCCAGTCGATCGTGCCGTAGTCGTGGTGGCCGCGCGCTTCGTTCCATTTCAGGTCGGGGTCGGGCAGCGTCACGCCGAGCACCTTGGCCTGGTCGACCGTCGCGTCGACGAATTTCTGGCGCAGATCGTCGTTCGAGATCCGCTTGATGCCCCATTTCGCGGACTGGCTGCTGTGGACCGAATCGGCGTCGCTCGGGCCGAACATCATCAGCACCGGCCACCACCAGCGGTCGACCGCCTGCTGGACCATCG
>NZ_BCPP01001091.1:0-2169 GCF_016586125.1 Burkholderia sp. E168m23 | reverse complement strand
GCAATGCGGGCCGGATGACGTGCTGCAGCGCACACGAAACAGTGCGCGCCGCAGCGACGGACGACGGCGCCAACGACCGTCGCCCGCGCCATCGCATTACTGGCTAAAGAGGCGGCGCGTGATCGGCGAACCGGCCGGGATGCCGGCTTCCTCGAGCTTCGCGTACAGCTTCATCAGTTGCTGGTCGATCGCGACCAGCGTCGACTCCGGCAGCGGCCGGCGCGAATCGTCGACGACGCGTGCGCCGATCCGCTCGGACAGCGACTTCGCGTAATCGCACATCAGCCGGAACGGCAGGATGTCCTCTTCCGCCACCGGCACGTCGAGCACCAGCGTGATCATGTTGCCGCCCTTGTACGTCAGGTCGTCGCGCAGGAAGTTGGTGTCGCCGAACTGCAGCATGAATACCGGGTTCTGCTTCGCGTCGAGCTTCACGAAGCGCGTGCCGTCGCGCGACAGCAGCAGCCCGTCCTGCGACGCGACCGCCTGCACGTAGTTCGCCGACCACGGCGCACCGTCCGACATCACGTTGATCGACAGTTGCGCGTCGCACTGCGCGGCAAACGCGTCGAGCTCGCGCGCCATCGCGACCGTTTCCATCATGTCCGGGAATTCCGGCGCGCCGTCGATCGCGTCCGCGAACTGCTGGACGCCCGTCACGAATTCGGAGAATTCGAGCTCGTTCAGCGCGCCGCTGCGGTTCGCAAGCTGGGCAGCCGCGCGCAGCTCTTCGTAGCGCACGCCGTTCTGCAGCAGTTCCCACTGGCCGCCTTCCGGCTTGCCTTCGATGTGCACGGGCTTGCTGCCCGCGCGGCGCAGTCGCTGCGCGACCGGCAGGATCTTGTCGCCCGGCAGCGGGCCGTTGAGGCGGATCGGCACGATGCAGTCGATCCGGCGGTCGACGATCGCAGGCGGCGCCGACGAGACCGTCGTCGCGGCCGGCATCACCGGTTCGGTCGGCTCGGCCGGTTCGGCCGCCGCTTCATGCGTGGCGGCGGGCACGGCCTCTTCGCCGGCAACCGGTTCGGTCGATTCGGCCGACGTGTCGACGCCCGTCGCCTCGGCCTGCAGGTCGGCCGGCGTATCGGCCGGCGCCGCGCCGCTCCCGGCCCCGCCGAACGTCGGCTCGACGCGCGCGGCTTCGGCCGCAGCCGCCGGCGCCGCCGCGACCGGTGCCGCGGGCTCGCGGCGCACCGGCTGACGCACCGGTTCGATGAACGGCAACTCTTCGTCGCGCTCGGGGCGGTTCATCGCCTCGGCCGCTTCCTCCGGCATCGGGCGCGGCATCCTGCGCCGCACTTTCGCGCCCTGCCATGCGTTGTAGACCACGACGCCGCCCACCACGACGGCGCCCGCGCCGATCAAACCGAGTGTCAACTCGTCCATGCACGCTCCATCAGCAATTCTTTTTCGTCGGGACCGCGAACGGGCGCTCGTGCGCCGCGCGAACGCGGTCCGGTTTCGTCAAACGTCAATTCTGGGCAAAACCCGCGGCGGTTTCCATGTCCACCGCCACGATCCGCGACACGCCCTGCTCCTGCATCGTCACGCCGATCAGCTGCTGCGCCATTTCCATCGCGATCTTGTTGTGCGAGATGAACAGGAACTGCGTCTTGTCGGACATCGCGCGCACGAGATTCGCGAAACGCTCGGTGTTCGCGTCGTCCAGCGGCGCGTCGACCTCGTCGAGCAGACAGAACGGCGCCGGGTTCAGCTGGAACATCGCGAACACGAGCGCGGTCGCGGTCAGCGCCTTCTCGCCGCCCGACAGCAGGTGAATCGTCGCGTTCTTCTTGCCCGGCGGCTGCGCCATCACCTGCACGCCGGCATCGAGAATCTCGTCGCCCGTCATGATCAGCTTCGCCTGGCCGCCGCCGAACAGGCGCGGGAACAGGTCGCTGAAATGACGGTTGACCTCGTCGAAGGTGCCCTGCAGCAGCGTGCGGGTTTCCTGGTCGATCTTGTGGATCGCGTCCTCGAGCGTCGTGATCGCGTCGATCAGGTCGGCCGATTGCGCGTCGAGGAACACCTTGCGCTCGCTCGCGGCCTTCAGCTCGTCGAGCGCGGCCATGTTCACCGGGCCGAGTGCGTTGATCGCGTTGTTCAGGCGCGTGACTTCGCCCTGCAGGTACGAAGGCTTGAGATCCGGCGTCAGCTTCGCGGCCAGCG
>NZ_BCPP01001090.1:0-2174 GCF_016586125.1 Burkholderia sp. E168m23 | reverse complement strand
CGCGAATACAATTCGACGATCAGGCTTTCGTTGATGTCGCCTGCGATTTCAGCGCGTTCCGGCATTTGCTTGAACGTGCCTTCGAACTTCTTCGCATCGACTGCAACCCAGCTCGGCATGCCGCCTTGCTCGGCCAGCGACAGCGCTTCGACGATACGCGCCTGCTTCTTCGCCTTTTCGCGGATCGCGACGACGTCACCCGCCTTCACTTGCTGCGACGGGACGTTTGCGACGACGCCGTTCACGGTGATCGACTTGTGGCTCACCAGCTGACGCGCTTCAGCGCGGGTCGAGCCGAAGCCCATGCGATACACGACGTTGTCGAGGCGCGACTCGAGCAGTTGCAGCAGGTTTTCACCCGTGTTGCCCTTGCGACGATCGGCTTCAGCGAAGTAGCGACGGAACTGACGTTCCAGCACGCCGTAGATACGCTTGACCTTCTGCTTTTCGCGCAGCTGCGTACCGTAGTCGGACGTACGTGCGCCCGAGGTACGGCCGTGCTGACCCGGCTTGCTGTCGAGCTTGCACTTGTCGGCGAGCGAACGGCGTGCGCTCTTCAGGAACAGGTCGGTGCCTTCACGGCGGGACAGCTTGGCTTTGGGGCCGATATAACGTGCCACTTTGCATTCCTTTATCAATCAGTCACGCGGATCGAAATCCGCGCTAGTCCGCTCCCTTTGGGGCGAACGGTGGGCTTAGTCAATCAAAAAAGCAACGCCCGTCGACGCTGAGCGGCGACAGGCAATGCGCTAGCACGAACGTGCCAGCACATCCTTAGATACGACGACGCTTCGGCGGGCGGCAGCCGTTGTGCGGAATCGGGGTGACGTCCGAAATCGCGGTGATCTTGATGCCGAGGCCGTGCAGTGCACGCACTGCCGACTCACGGCCCGGGCCCGGGCCCTTGATCCGCACTTCCAGATTCTTCACGCCGTATTCCATCGCGACGCGGCCAGCCGACTCGGCTGCGACCTGAGCAGCGAACGGCGTCGATTTGCGCGAGCCCTTGAAGCCCTGACCGCCCGACGTCGCCCATGCCAGAGCGTTGCCTTGGCGATCGGTGATCGTGATGATCGTGTTGTTGAACGACGCGTGAACGTGAACCACGCCTTCAGCGACGTTCTTCTTAACCTTCTTGCGAACGCGTTGCGCCGCGGTGTTCGAAGCCTTAGCCATTACGTTTTCCTGTAACTGTCAGTTCCGCTTACTTCTTCAGCGCTTGCGCTGCACGACGCGGACCCTTGCGGGTACGTGCGTTCGTACGCGTACGCTGACCGCGCATCGGCAGGCCCTTGCGATGACGGACGCCGCGGTAGCAACCGAGGTCCATCAGGCGCTTGATGTTCATCGTCACTTCACGGCGCAGATCGCCTTCGACGACAAACTTGCCCACTTCTTCACGCAGCTTTTCCAGGTCTGCGTCGGTCAGATCCTTGACCTTCTTCGAAAAATCGACGCCAGCTGCCACGCAGATGCTGCGCGAACGGGTGCGGCCGACACCAAAGATAGCCGTCAGGCCGATCTCGGTGTGCTGGTGATTCGGGATGTTAACCCCTGCGATACGAGCCATTGTTTTTCCTCAAACAAAAAGCGCAAACAAACGCGCGGTCAGCCTTGGCGCTGCTTGTGGCGCGGATCCGAGCTGCAGATCACGCGAACGACGCCTTTGCGCTTGATGATCTTGCAATTGCGGCAAATGCGCTTAACCGATGCCATCACTTTCATGATAATACCCTTTTTTCAAATCACTTCGCCCGGAACACGATCCGCGCACGAGACAGATCGTAAGGCGTCAACTCAACCGTCACCTTGTCGCCGGGCAGAATGCGGATGTAGTGCATCCGCATCTTTCCGGAAATATGCCCCAACACGACATGGCCGTTTTCCAGCTTCACACGGAAGGTCGCATTCGGGAGGTTTTCAATCACCTCACCCTGCATCTGGATTACATCGTCTTTGGCCATAGTCCTTTCAACGCATCGGGATGTTGCCGCCCTTGAAGTTAGCCTTCTTGAGCAGTGACTCATACTGTTGCGACATAACGTACGACTGCACCTGCGCCATAAAGTCCATCGTGACGACGACAATGATCAGCAGCGACGTTCCACCAAAATAAAACGGCACGTTCCAGCGCAGCACCAGGAATTCCGGCAGCAGACACACGAAGACGATGT
>NZ_BCPP01001089.1:0-2175 GCF_016586125.1 Burkholderia sp. E168m23 | reverse complement strand
AAGCGCGCGACGTCTTCGTCGTCGATGTCGTCGAGCGCGCCGGTGTCGATCCATTGCGTCATGGTGCGTGTCTCCTTCGTTGTGAGGTTCGATAGTGGTCAGGCACGCGCGGCATCCGGCACCGGCCGCACGACGTAATCGGACGGGTCGCGCGTCTGCCGGACCAGCGCCGGCACGATCTCCGCATAGGCCGCCAGCGTGCTGCGGTACGGCGGCGGCATGTCGGCCTTCACGGCTTCGTGCAGCTTCGGCAGCGCATGGAACGGCACCATCGGGAACATGTGGTGCTCGACGTGATAGTTCATGTTCCAGTACAAGAAGCGGAACACCGGATTCATCATCACGGTCCGGCAGTTGCGCCGGTGATCGAGCACGTTCTCCGGCATGCCCGCGTGCTGCGTGAGGCCGAAGTACAGGTACAGCCATGCGCCGTAGAGGCTCGGCAGCCCGATGTAGAGCAGCGGCAGGAGCGTGTGCCAGTACACCGCCGCGCCCGTCACGAGCGCGTAGATCGCGAGATGGATGCGCGACTCGCGCACGACCTTCGGCCATTCCGATTCGGGCACGTAGGTGCGCTCCTCGTCGTCGAGCCGGCCGGTGAACGACACCGCGATCATCTTGCGCAGCTCGCCGGCCACGTGCTTCAGCGCGACGACGTTCAGCGCGAGCGCAAGCCAGTCGGTCGGCTTCGGCGCGGCGATTTCCGGATCGCGCCCGACGACCAGCGTATCGGTGTGATGGCGCGCATGGCTCCAGCGCCAGGCGGTCGCGCGGCGGAACACCTGGAACGACGCGACCTGGTACAGCGCGTCGTTCATCCAGCGCGTGCGGAACGCGGTGCCGTGCCCGCATTCGTGCCAGCGCGAATCGGCCGGGCTGCAGTACAGCGTACCGTACACGAAGAACGCGGGAATCGCCCACGCCGAATGCGCGCGCCACGCCAGCCACGCGAGCGCGCCGCTGATCGCGATCGCCGCATACCAGATCAGCGTGTCGCGAATCGCCCGCGCATCGCCGCGCTGCATCAGCTGCTTCATCAGCGGCCGCGGCACCGCGCACCGGTACCACGCGGCGTTGACGAGCCCGGCCGCGTGCGCGCGCTCGCCGGCGCCGCCGATCATTCGGTATGCCTGCCGGCGCGCCGCCGTGGGTTCGCGTGCCGGGTCGTCGGGTTGGGCCACTTCTGTCTCCTGGGGTTCTTGTGCGCGGCAAGCACGGCAAGCGCTTCGCCACAGGAACGAAATTAGGCGACCGGCCGCCCCGCCTCAATCGAAACGTTGACGAAATTTCGCCATCGCTTTAGCGTTCCCGACAACGCCACGCGATCGATGGCGACCCTCACGATGGAGACGACCATGGCAGGTGAATCCGGGCCGCGCTGGCGCAAGCGCACCGCGCGCTTCGACGAGATCGCGGCGCTCGCCGGCGTCAGCACGACGACCGTCGACCGCGTGCTGAACGAGCGCGGCAGCGTCTCCGCGCAGGCGCGCGAACGCGTGGTGGCGGCCGCGCGGCAACTCGGCGTGCCGCGGCAGTTGCCCGACACGCGGCACGGGTTGATCCACGTCGACGTGCTGCTGCCGGACACCGACGCGCCGTTCTTCCGACGATTGCAGCAGGCGCTGCAGCGCTCGCTGCAGATGCTCGACCGGCGCGTGGTCGTGCACCGGACGATCCTGCCCGCCGCGGACGACGCACGCGCCGCCGCGCTGATCGAACGGCCCGCGTACCGGCGCGCGGCGCTGATCGTCACCGCGCACGACACGGCCCGCGTGCGTGACGCACTGGCTGCCGCGATCGCGCGGGGCGAGACCGTCGTCACAATGGTCACCGACATCGGCGGCATCGACCGCGCGCACTTCGCCGGCATCGACAACTATCGCGCCGGGCGCACGGCCGGCTACTACATCGGCCGCCTCGCCGCACGCCCCGGCCGCGTGCTGCTGCTCGGCGGCCGGATGGGCTACCGCGCGCACGCCGACCGGATGGCCGGCTGCCGCGATCAGCTCGCCGACGCGTTCGCCGCCGTGCGCTGCGACGATGAACCGATCGAGACGCTCGACCAGGACGACCGCTGCTACCGCGCGGTGTCGAAGGCGCTGCAGGCGCACGACGACGTGGTCGCGATCTACAACAGCGGCGCCGGTTCGGCCGGCATCGAAGCGGCGCTGCGCA
>NZ_BCPP01001088.1:0-2182 GCF_016586125.1 Burkholderia sp. E168m23 | reverse complement strand
ACGTGGTCGCGCAGCACATCGCATTCCGCAACACGCTGTCGCTCGGCTTCCCGCCGAGCGAGATCGAAGGCGCGCGTTCGTTCGACGACGACGGCGCGCCGCTGAACTCGGACGAGCAGCGCGACACCGCGCTCGCTGCGGGCGAGCTCGGCCGCGTCGAGCTGACGCCCGCGTTCTTCGGGCTGCTCGGCGGGCAGGGCGCGCTGCCGCTGCACTACACCGAGCAGATCGTCGCGCGCGAGCACCTGCGGCGCGACCACGCGGCGCGCGCGTTCTTCGACGTGTTCTCGAACCGCGCGACCGCACTGTTCTATGCGGCGTGGAAGAAATACCGGCTGCCGTTCCATTACGAGCTCGACCGCGACGAGCGCTACCTGCCGCTGTTGCTCGCGATCGCGGGCGTGCCGAGCGACGAGGTGCGCGACAGCCTCGCGGCCGGCCCGGGCGGCGTGCTCGACGAAGCCGTGGCCGGCTATGCGCTCGCGGCGCGGCACCGGCCGATGTCGGCCGCCTACCTGCAACGCACGCTGTCCGATTACTTCCGCGTGCCGGTGAAGATCGACCAGTTCGTCGGCAAGTGGTACGACGTGCCGCCCGATCAGCTGAGCGTGCTCGGCGAAGTCAACGCGGTGCTCGGCGCGACGGCGCTCGTCGGCGAGCGCGTGTGGCAGCGCGACATGCGCGCGCGGATCGTCGTCGGCCCGCTGTCCAAGCGCGACTACGAGGCGTTCCTGCCCGGCGGCGCGCACGCCGTCGCGCTCGAGCGGATGCTGACGCTGCTCGCCGGCGTCACGCTCGAGTACGAGGTGAAGCTCGTGCTCAAGCGCACCGAGGTCGGCGCGAGCGTGCTCGGCGCGGGCTCGCGGCTCGGCTGGGATGCGTTCCTGTGCACGCGCGATGCGCTGGAGGATCGCTCGGACGCCCGCTACGAACTGCACGTGATTCACTGAGACCCTAACAACAACACGCAATCGAACCTGAGATCGACGCCATGAGCACGCCTCTGAAGACCCTGATCACGAAACTGAACCCGCTGTGCCGCCACGCGACCGAGCGTGCGGCGAGCGCGTGCCTGGCGCGCGGCCACTACGAGGTCGATCTGGAGCACCTGTTCCTCGCGTTGCTCGACGAAGCGACGGGCGATCTGCCGCTCGCCTTGCGCGCGAGCCGCGTCGATCCGCATGCGCTGCACGCCGATCTCGAACGCGAGCTCACGCGCCTGAAGACGGGCAACACGCGCACGCCGGTGTTCTCCGTGCACCTGATCGCGCTGTTCGAGCAGGCGTGGCTGATCGCGTCGCTCGATTCGCAGCTCGGCCGCATCCGTTCCGGGCACCTGCTGCTCGCGCTGCTGACCGCGCCGGATCTCGCGCAGTTCGCGCAACGGATGTCGTCGCGCTTCGCGGAAATGAACGTGACGGACCTGAAGCACAAGTTCGACGAAATCATGGCCGGTTCGAGCGAAGCCGAGCCGCGCCAGGCGGACGACGAAGGCAGCGACGTCGCGCCGGCCGCCGACGGCTTTGCGCCCGCGGCCGGCCCGTCGAAGACGCCCGCGCTCGACACCTATACGACCAACCTCACGCAGCGTGCGCGCGACGGCAAGATCGACCCGGTGATCGGCCGCGAGGCGGAGATCCGCCAGGCGATCGACATCCTGATGCGCCGCCGCCAGAACAACCCGATCATGACCGGCGAGGCCGGCGTCGGCAAAACGGCGGTCGTCGAAGGGCTCGCGCTGCGGATCGCGGCCGACGACGTGCCGCCGCCGTTGCGCGGCGTCGCGCTGCACGTGCTCGACATGGGGCTGCTGCAGGCCGGCGCGAGCGTGAAGGGCGAGTTCGAGAACCGGCTGAAGAGCGTGATCGACGAGGTGAAGAAGAGCGCGCACCCGATCATCCTGTTCATCGACGAGGCGCACACGATCATCGGCGCGGGCGGCCAGGCCGGCCAGAACGACGCGGCGAACCTGCTGAAGCCCGCACTCGCGCGCGGCGAACTGCGCACGATCGCCGCGACGACGTGGAGCGAATACAAGAAGTACTTCGAGAAGGATGCGGCGCTCGCGCGACGCTTCCAGGTCGTGAAGGTCGAGGAGCCGAGCGAGCCGCTGGCCGCCGCGATGCTGCGCGGGATGTCGGGCCTGATGGAGAAGCACTTCAACGTGCGGATTCTCGACGAT
>NZ_BCPP01001087.1:0-2183 GCF_016586125.1 Burkholderia sp. E168m23 | reverse complement strand
AAGGCGCGCGGGCTGACGATCCTGTTGATCGAGCACAAGCTCGAACTCGTGATGCGCGTGTCCGACCGCGTGATGGTGCTCGACAACGGCGTGAAGATCGCCGAAGGCGCGCCGCGCGACGTGCGGCACGATCCGCGCGTGATCGAGGCCTATCTCGGCCGCCGCCACGCGGGCGGCGCGGCCACCGAGCATTCCGCGCAGGCGGCCGCATGACCGTGCAATCTTCCGTGCCTGATACGACCATGACCGACGCGCTGCTGAAACTCGAACATCTCGACACGTTCTACGGACCGGTGCAGGTGCACTTCGACGTGAACTTCGAGGTCGGCCGCGGGCAGATCGTCAGCCTGCTCGGCGGTAACGCGAGCGGCAAATCGACGACGATGAAGCTGATTCTCGGGCTGATGCGGCCGAAGCGCGGCGTCGTGCGTTTCGACGGCGACGACGTGACGGCGCTCGCGACGCCGCAGCGCGTGCGGCGCGGGATCGCGGCCGTGCCCGAGGCGCGGCGGCTGTTCGGCGACATGAGCGTGCGCGAGAATTTGCTGATGGGCGCGTACACGCGCGGCGATCGTGCGGCGGTGAGCGAAGACTACGAACGCGTGCTCGACCTGTTTCCGCGTGTGCGCGAACGGCTCGCGCAGCGCGCGGGCACGCTGTCGGGCGGCGAGCAGCAGATGCTTGCGATGGCGCGTGCGCTGATGGCGCGGCCGAAACTGATCTGCATGGACGAGCCGACGATGGGGCTGTCGCCGCTCTACGTCGACAAGGTGCTCGAACTGATCGACGCGATCAACAAGCAGGGCGTGACGGTGTTCATGGTCGAGCAGAACGCGAGCCTCGCGCTGGAGATTGCACACTACGGGTACGTGCTGCAGACGGGGCGCGTCGTGCTCGAAGGGCCCGCGAAAACGCTGCTCGACGATGAGCGCGTGCGCGATGCGTATCTCGGCGGGGAGGCGGTGGCGGTGTAGGCGGCGCAAGCAGGCGCTGCCAGGCGCCGTGAAATGTGGAGTAGATTGGCGTTCTGTTGCGATCGACACCACGGAGAGCACCGCGCCATGTTGACCTATTCAATCCAGAAAGTCGGCTACGACTTCAATCAGCTCGATCAGCAGGGCGCGGCCGACTACGCGTCGTTCGTTCATGCGTTCGATGCGTTCCCTTGGGGGGCGCAGCACGTCGAATGGAACGAGACGCAGGACGGCCCGCTGCCGGCGCTCGTGCTGCAGCATGCCGACGATCAGCGTGAGCTGTGGGTGACTGCGTTGACAGATGCGCATTCGGACGGCTTCCAGCTGAATGCGGTGTCCATGCGGATCAAGAAGGGGCTCTTCGGCATCGGCAAGGGCAAGCTGGAGCAGCACGTCGACACGATCGACGTCAGGAAGCGCGTCGACGTCGATGCGTTGTGCCGGTTGTTCTGCGACCGCCAGTATGACGAACTGGATCAACGGGTGGCGCGGTATGCGCAGCGCAACGCCGACGACGATCGGGACAGCGACGACTGAACGCGTGTCGCCGCGGTGGCGTTCGATCGAGCCGTGCGTGCGCCGGATCTGAGGTTGCTTAAGCGTCGCTTGCAGCGTGCTTCGCCGCCGCACGCGGAAACGTCAACACCACCGCGAACCCGCCCGCATCGGGAAACGAGAACCCCACGCGCCCGCCGTGCGCCTTCATCACTTCCTGCACGATCGCGAGCCCGAGGCCCGACCCTGTGCGCCGCTCGCTGCCGTCCGGCGCGATCCGCACGAACGGTTGCAACGCCGCGTCCCAGTGCTCACGCGGTATCCCGCGCCCGTTGTCGGTGACGGTCAGCGTCACCGCTCGATCCACGTTGCCTTGAGTCGCGACCGCCACGACGATGTCATCCGCATGCCCATGCAGCAGCGCGTTGTGCAGCACGTTCGATAGCGCTTCCTGAAGACTGATCGCATCGCCGTCGATCCACGCATGCGGCGCGTCGCTCGCGAACGCAACGGCCACATCGCGTTCGCCCGCGAGCGGAATCGTGCGGCCCAGGACCTCTTTCGCGAGCGCGACGAGGTCGACCGGTTGCAGCGGCACGGCCTCGGTGCGATGAATCACCATCGCATGATTGAGCAACTGCCCGGTGAGCCGGCCGACGTCCGACGAGGTCGCACGCAGCGCATCGAGCCGCGCCGCGTGACGCGCGGGATCGG
>NZ_BCPP01001086.1:0-2184 GCF_016586125.1 Burkholderia sp. E168m23 | reverse complement strand
CCCCGTTACGGCCGCACGGCCGAGCGATGCCCGGCCGCGATCCTGCTCGGCGCAATCCCCGGATAACCGGGAAGTGTGCCGTATTGGCACCGCCTGCGCCCCACGCCGACGCGCACGCGAGCCCTTTCGCGCATTGTGCCCGCGCCGCCCGGTCAGCAGGCGGCGATTTGACAATGGTTGACGCGAATCGCCGCCCCTTCGACCCGAATCCAAGCGATCCGCGACGTAATCGATAGCCGATCGGCTCAGCGCGTGATGCGCCGGGCCATGTTGCGCCGACGACGTCAGCCCGCTTTCATCACGGCCAGACAAACGCCGGAATTCCCCGTTCCGGCGCGCACGACACGCGTCAATCCGAATCGTCGTCGTCCGAGTCGTCGCCCTCGTCGGCCGGCGCTTCCCCGTATTTCGCGACGACGGCCGCCCTGAACGTCTTCAGCGCCGGCTCATCGCCGCACAGCTTGTACAACGCGGCCAGCTGTTGCGGCCAGTCCTTCAACTCCTTCGCAAACACATGCAGGCGCGCGACGGTATCGAGCGCGTCGGCTTCGCGGCCGGCCAGCGCCTGCAGCACCGCATAGCGGCGCAGCACCGTCTCGCCGGGCAGCAGCGCGATCGCGCGCTCGTGCGCGGCGAGCTTGAGCGGCAGGTTGTCCGGCGAAATGGTCAGCAGCGTCGCCGCACCGTAATCGCCCCACGCGCCGAACAGCAGCGACGGCGCATCGCGATACTGCGCGGCCGGGCTGCTGCCGTAATAGAGCACTTCCGCGCGCTGGTAGTCGCGCAGCACGGGCACCGCCGCCAGCACGCCGCCGAACGACAGCACCGCGAACAGCCCGAATGCCGCACGCCCCGGCAGGATGCGCAGCGGCTTCACCTCGAGCAGCCCGATCACGAACATCGCCGGCAGCAGGAAGAACATGTATTGCTGCGGATACTCGACCAGCGCATGCATCAGCAGGATGCCGATCAGCGCGAAGCCGAACACGCGCATGCTCGACTGCGGCGCCCGCACCGTGCGCACGAACCACATGACGAGCGTGACGGCGAGCACGCCGAGCCCGACGAGACCGGACTTCGCGAGCAGGTCGATGAAGATGTCGTGCGAGTTGTTCGCGATCTCGACGCCGCCGAGCGTGCGCACGAGCGCAAACTGGTGCGACGGGAATTCGCCCCAGCCGACGCCGAGCAGCGGATGCTCGCGGAACATCGCGAGCCCGTACTTCCACAGCGCGAGGCGCGGCGCGATCTGCCCGGCGTCGCGCATCCGGTCGGCGGCCGACTCCGCGAGATTCAGGTGATAGTGCACGTTGGCCCAGCGCACCGCGACGTTCACCGCGATGAACGCGACCGCCAGCACGACCGGTATCAGCCACGCACGCGCATTGCCCGGCGTGCGGCGCGATTCGACCCACGCCATCCAGAAGCCCGCGACGACCATCACCGCCACCTGCAGCCACGGCCCGCGCGACACCGTCAGCGCGAGACCGACCGACAGTACGAGCGACAACGCGAGCCAGGCCCACACCGCGAGCCGGCGTGTCTGGACCAGATACAGCGCGCCCGCGAGCGCGAAGGCGATGTAGCTGGCCAGGTGGTTCGCCTGCGCCATGTTGCCGTACGGACGACGGTCGACCGCGATGTTGTACACGACGACGAACGGCGAGACGGCCGCTTCGAGGTGGAACAGCTGCACGATCTGGGTACCGACCGCGAACACGCCGCCCACGAGCAGCGCGCCGGCCATCATCCGCGACACGGTTTCCGCCATCCCGTCGCGCGCGAGCGCGTAGCCAGCCTGCATCGCGACCAGCGCGGCCGCGAGATAACCGACCGCCAGCCAGTTCATCGACGGCACCTTGAGCGGGATCAGCGCGACCTGCGCGATCAGCACCGCCGCAAAACCGAGCGGGACGACGAACGCGGCCGGCGCGGCAAACGGCTCGGCCGGACGGCCGGTGCGCGCGAGCAGCACGACGGACACGCCCACCAGCAGATACAGCACCAGCGCGGAAAACTCGGAATAGAAGGTCGGGATCGGATACGTGTGATTCGTGATCGCGTACGGCACGATCAGGGCGACAGCCAGCGCAACGAGCGACAACGAACGGGAAAAAGTAGAAGGCATGAGCGAACCGGATGTCAGCAACCGGCGCACTATACAAAACTTTCCCTGCTCTGTGC
>NZ_BCPP01001085.1:0-2191 GCF_016586125.1 Burkholderia sp. E168m23 | reverse complement strand
CGCCGGATTCCCGAACCGCACGCGCGCGATCCGCTCGCCGATCCAATCGACCGTCACGCTCGACGCCCCGTCGTGTTTCGTCATGTCGGTCATTGCACGGCCTCCGCCACCGCATCGGCCTGGAAGATCGCGCGCCCGGCCAGCAGTGCGTCGATCGCGTCGTCGCCGTAGCCGGCTTCGCGCAGCACATCGACCGTATGCTCACCGAGCAGCGGCGGCGCATGGCGCGTGCGCGGCGCCGGCACGTCGTCGTCCATCCCGCCGAGCGGCGTGACGACCTGGCGCAGCATACCGAGCGTCGGATGCGCGACCGGCTCGACCAGCCCGCAATGCGCGAGCTGCGGATCGTCGAACACTTCGTCGAGCGTATGAATCGGGCCGGCCGGCAGCCCGGCCTCGACGAACCGTTGCGTCCAGTCGCGCTTGCCGCGCGTGCGCAACCGGCTTTCGAGCAGCGCCTTGAGTTCATCGCGATGCGCGACGCGCGCATCGTTGGTCGCGAAGCGCGGATCGTCGGGCAGCGCGGGCAGATCCAGCAACTGGCACAGCCGCAGCCACATGTCGGTCGTGATCGGCGCGAGGTTGAGCGGGCCGTCGGCCGTCTCGAACACGCCGTACGGCGCGATCACCGCATGCGCATTGCCGGTACGGCGCGGCACGTCGCCGAGGCTCAGGTAGCGTTGCCCGTGTACGCTCAGCAGCGCAACGAGGCTTTCGAGCAGCGACGTGCCGACATGCTGGCCGCGCCCGGTGCGCTCGCGCTCGAACAGCGCGGCCATCACGCCGGTCGCGACCCACATCCCCGAGCTGAGATCGCCGATCGCGGTGCCCGTGCGGGTCGGCTCGCCGTCCGGGAAACCGGTGAGACTCATCAGCCCCGCATAGCCCTGCGCGATCTGGTCGAAGCCCGGCCAGTCGCGCAGCGGGCCGCGCGGGCCGAACGCGGTGACGCTGCCCATCACGAGCCGCGGGTCGCGCGCGCTCAGCTCAGCATAGCCGAGCCCCATCGCGTCCATCGTGCCCGCCTTGAAATTCTCGATCACGACGTCGGCCTGCGCGATCAGGCGCCGCACGACGTCGAGGCCGGCTGGCTGCCGGAAGTCCACGCAGATGCCGCGCTTGTTGCGGTTGCAGGACAGGTAGTACGTGCTCATGCCGCGATCGAACGGCCCCCACGCGCGGCTCATGTCGCCGTGCGGCCCCGATTCGACCTTGATCACGTCGGCGCCGAGATCCGCGAGCACCATCGAGCAGAACGGCCCCGAGAGCGCGCGACTCAGATCGACGACCTTGATTCCCGTTAATGCCTGCATTCCGGACTCCTGATATTGATGGGTATGTCTCGTCTTGTTTCCGAACGACTGCGGCATTTCGCTCATTCGGGCAGCGCCTGGTGCCGCGTCTCGACCGCGAACGGCAGGATCAGGACGCCGAGCCCGAACACGGCCGCGGTCCATGCGACCGGCACGCCGAGCGATCCGTAACCGTGAATCGCGGCGCCGAGCAGGAAGTTCACGCCCGCGCCGATGAAGCGGCCGACCGACGCGTTGAACGCGAACGCGGTGGCCCGTACGCGCGTCGGATATTGCTCGGGCAACCATAGCGAGAAGATCGCGAAGTTGCCGCCGAAGAAGCCGAGGAACGCGAGCGACACCATGAAGGCCGCGAGCCCGTTCGGCTGGTAGAACGCCCAGCCGAACGCGAACACGATCGATGCGGCCATCCCCGCGAAATACACGCCGAGCGCGGTACGCCGGCCGAGCCGTTCCGACAGCCACGGCGCCACCAGGCAGCCGGCAATCGTCGCGCACGACAGGATCGCCGCGCCGATCGACGCAAGCCGCAGCGCGCCAACGTGATCGATGCCCGCACGCGCCGCCAGCGTGGTAACCGCGCTCGCCTCGTAGACGGAGCCGGCCCACAGCCCGACGATCGCAACGCCGACGAGGCTCGCGCTCGTCAGCGTGCGGCGCCGGAACGCCGGCGCGAAGATCTCGCGCAGCGGATGCGCGCGCCGCGTGTCGGCCACGTCGCCGTCGCGCGCGTCGTGCCGCCGCCACTGCCCCGGCTCCTTCACGCGCATCACCGTGAACACCGCGAGCAGCGCGGGCGCCAGCCCGCACAGGAACATCGCGCGCCAGCCGTAGGTCGCACCGATCGTGTAGTTCAGGCAGGCCGCGATGAAGAAGCC
>NZ_BCPP01001084.1:0-2191 GCF_016586125.1 Burkholderia sp. E168m23 | reverse complement strand
TGCGTTCAGCTCGCTGCAGATCGGTATCGCGCTGCTGTCGGTCGGCGCGTTCCAGTTGATCGCGCTGTGTGCGTATGCGTTCGCCGCGCGCTACGTCAGCATGCGTGCGCTGCTCGTGTTCGGGCTGATCTGCTTCGGCCTCGGCTGCTACCTGTACACGCCGATCACACACGACTGGGGCTGGCAGGAACTGCTGCTGCCGCAGGCGCTGCGCGGCATCGGCCAGCAGTTCAGCGTGCCGCCGATCGTGACGATGGCGCTCGGCTCGCTGCCGCAATCGCGCCTGAAATCGGCGAGCGGGTTGTTCAACCTGATGCGTAACCTCGGCGGCGCGATCGGTATCGCCGTGAGCGCGACGATGCTCAACGACCGGCTGAATTTTCACTATCTGCGCCTGAACGAGCACGTGAGCGCCGGCGAGCCGCAGGTCGCGTCGCTGCTCGATCGCCAGGCCGCGTACTGGGGATCGGTGGCAGGCAATACGCTGAACACCGCGCAGGCCGGGCTCGCGAACTTGCATCGGCTGATCTATCGCGAAGCGCTCACGTTGACCTATGCGGATGCGTACTACGCGCTATCGCTGTGCTTCGTCGTCGCGCTGCTTGCCGTCGTGTTTTCCAAACCCATTACGTTGAACGCGCCGCCGCCGGACGCGCACTGAGGCCAAGGATCGTCATCATGAAGAAGCTACTCGTCGCGCTGGCCGTCAGCGCATTCGCCGCCGGGTGTGCGGTGCAGCCCGCGCAGCATCCGGCGCTGAACGACTCCGTCCAGACGCTCGCGCCCACCGCGTGGGATACCGACGTGCCGCGCGCGGACATCGATGCCGCCGCCTGGTGGGCGCAGTTCCACGACCCCGTGCTCGACCGGCTGATCGCGACCGTGCTCGACGGCAACCTCGATCTGCAGGCCGCCGCCGAACGCGTGAAGCAGGCGCAGGCGCTGACCGTGCAGAAGCGCGCGGTGCTGCTGCCCGAACTCGACGCGACTGCGCACGCGGCCAACGCGCGGCAGAACACGCCGCCGCCGCTCGGTTATGTGCGGCAGGCTGGTGCGGGGCTTGCGCTGAGCTGGTCGCCCGATGTGTTCGGCGGTGAACGGCTCGATCTGCTGGCCGCTCAAGCGGAGTTGGTCGGGCAAAAGCATGCGGAAGATGCGATGCGCCTCGCGCTCGCGGCCGATGCGGCATCCGCGTATGTCGATCTGCGCTGGGCGCAGCAGGAACTGAAGATCCTGCAGGAAAACGCGAAGATCCGGCAGCATGCGCTCGAACTCACGCGCAAGCGGCAGGCGTTCGGGCTGTCGACGGAACTCGACGTGACGCGTGCGCAGAACCAGCTCGATGCGCTCGAAGCCAGGATTCCGCCGACGCAGGCGCAGATTTCGCATCAGCTGAATCTGATCGCCGTGTATTCGGGGCGGACGCCGGAATCGGTCGATCGGCTCGTGTTGGCGCAGGCTGGGGAGATTCCCGCGCCGCCGGTTGGCGCGCCAGGGACGCTGCCTTCGCAGGCGTTGTTGCGGCGGCCGGATGTGCTGACTGCCTATGCGCAGGTCGAGCGGCGTGCCGCGCAAGTCGGTGTGGCGAAGGCCGAGCGGTATCCGAAGTTTTCGTTGAACCTGACGGACGGGATTCTGGCGGCTTCCTATCTCGGGTTGCCGACGTTGACCGATAACCTGTTCAGCGCGGCACTGAGCGCGACGAGCCCGATCTTCAACGCGGGACGGATTACCGCCGATATCTCGCAAAGCGAAAGCCGGATGCGCGAGTCGGAACTCGGGTTACGGCAGACGATGCTGCAAGCGCTGCGGGAAGTCGAGGATGCGCGCGCGAATCTCGTCAGTTCCGATGAGGCGACGCGAAGGCTGGGTAGCGCATTGGCGGCTTCCGATAAAGCGCTTGGGTTGGCGAATCAGCTTTATAAGGGCGGCGCGACGGATTTTCTGGACGTGCTGTCGGCGCAGGAGGTTTATCTGCGGGATTCGGATTCGCTCAATCAGGTCAAGCGCGAGCACGCGCTGGCGGCGGTGGCGTTGTATCGGTCGCTTGGGGGTGGGTGGAGCAGGAATGACGCGGCGGGGGGAACACAGACGGAAACTGACGCTGTGGCGAAAAACTAGGCGGGATCACGATGCGGGAGCCTGTCAGACTTTTAGTGTGCCGAGGTCATGAAACGATAACGGAACTAAC
>NZ_BCPP01001083.1:0-2196 GCF_016586125.1 Burkholderia sp. E168m23 | reverse complement strand
CATTATACGAAGTTATACGAGATCAGATGGGCGGGAAAGTGGCCGGCCATCACCGCGTAGGTCAGGATGCCCACGCCGCCGAACATCCCGTAGGCGGCCCACAGCACGGCGGGCGGCAACGGCACGCGCGCGACGATCGCGAGCTGCGTCGCGACGAACAGCGCCATGCCGATGCCGCACGTCGCGTAGACCGACACGCCGCGCCGCTCGAGCACGCGCGCCGCCGCGCCGAAGCCGACGCAGCCGGCCATCATCGCGAAGCCGAGCACCGACACGAGGCGCGCGGCATGCGGCGCGTCGAATCCGCCGACATCGCGCAGATACGGGCCCACCCACAGCGACTGCATCGCATAGAACACGCCCTGCGTGACGACGGAGAACGACGCGATCTTCCAGAACGCGCGGCTCGTCAGGATGTGCCACGTGCCCTTGAACTGGCTGACGAGGCCACCCTGGTGACGTGCCTGCTGCGCGTCGGGCGCCCCGAAGCCGATCGACGCCGCGACGGCCACGGTCAGCACCGCGAGGCCGAAACAGATCGCGCGCCAGCTCGCCCAGCCGAGCAGCAAGGTCAGCGGCGAGCCGACCATCACGCCGCCGAGGCCGCCCACGGCCATCACGAGGCCGTTGACGAGCGGCAGCCGGCCAACCGGGAAATGCTGCGCGAGCGCCTTGAACGCCGCACCGAGACACACCGATACGCCGACGCCGATCAGCAGCCGGCCGGCCATCATCGTGCCGATGCCATGCGCCGCACCGAACACGGCCGCGCCGGCCGCCGCGAACAGCAGCATGCCGGCCGTCACGCGCCGCGGGCCGAAGTGGTCGAGCATCACGCCGGCCGGGATCTGCGCGCCCGCGAAGCCGAGGAAATAGAGGCTGGTGAGCAGGCCGAGATCGGCGGCCGACAGCCCGAGCTCATGCGTGACGAACGGCGCGAAGCCCAGATTGACGCCGCGAAACACATACGACACGAAATACCCGACCGAAAACAGCGCGAGCACCCTCACCTGCACCGACGACATCGCTCCCCCTTGTTCGATGAAGACGCGCGACGTTATGCCGCGCGCAAACGAAAACGCCGTCACCTCGGTGACGGCGTTTCGTCGATTTCGTCGGATGATAGCGCAATCGCGCGGGCCTCACCGGCCGCCACGTTGCGCGCGGCAGCCGCGCTTACTTCTTCTTGCCCTTGTGCGCGGCGGCCTTGGCCGGCGCGGCTTTCGCGGGCGCGGCCTTCGCCGCCGGCCGAGCCGACGACTTGGCGGCGCCGCGCTTGCCGCCGTGCGACTTGCCGCCCACCGCCAGGCTCGCGCGCTCGATGTGCGCACCGCCCGTCGACGTCGCGATCCGCTCCGGACCGGGTTCCGCCGGCACCGAACGGCCGACCGGCACGTGCAGCACGAGCGCCTGGCCCGGCATCGCGAGATCGCGGTGCGTACGGTTCCACGCCTTCAACTGGCCGACCGACACGCCATAGCGGCCGGCGATCGCCGCCATCGACTGCTTGCGGCGCACGCGGATCAGCATCTTGCGCGTATCGGGGACGTCCGGCTCCATCGCGAGCGCGCCGTTTTCGGCGACGTCGGCGCTGATGTCCTCGTCGTCGTCATTGCCGCGCGGCACGACGATCGTCGAGCCCGGCTTCAGGCGCATGCCGGCCGGAATCTTGTTGACCGACATCAGTGTATCGGCGTCGACGCCGATCTTCTCGGCGATCGCGGCCGGGCGTGCACGCTCGCTGACCGTGTAGGTGGTCCACGACGACAGCTGGCCGTTGTACGCTTTCAGGCTCTTCTCGAACGCGGACGCGTTGTCGAACGGCAGCAGGATCTGCGGCTCGGTCGCGCCGAGGATCACGGGCTTCGAGAACGACGGGTTCAGCGAGCGGAACTCGTCGAGCGGCAGGTTGGCGAGCTTCGCGGCCACCGCCACGTCGATGTCGCGCGACGTCGTGACCGTCACGAAATACGGGTGGTTCGGGATATCCGGCAGCGCCAGGCCGTACTGCTGCGGGCTCGCGATGATGTTCTTCACCGCCTGCAGCTTCGGCACGTAGTTGCGCGTCTCGTTCGGCATCCGCAGGTTCTGGTAGTCGGTCGGCAAGCCGGCCGCCTGGTTGCGCGCGATCGCGCGCTGCACGTTGCCTTCGCCCCAGTTGTACGCGGCCAGCGCCAGATACCAGTCACCGAACAT
>NZ_BCPP01001082.1:0-2199 GCF_016586125.1 Burkholderia sp. E168m23 | reverse complement strand
GCATTCGTCGGTGTGCCGCGGGTTCACTGTCCTTTGTTCATGTGCCCGTGTGGCGGTCAGTCATCAGCGCTCAACATCTAATGATGGCAGGCGACTTCTGTCCAGTTGCAGGTCTGGTACCGCTGGTGAACGCCCTCGCTCCGTCGACTGGGTCGGCCATGGCAGTGAGCCCGGGACTTGCGGCCTGTTCGTCGGGCCCAATGAACAAATGGGCATTTGCCGTACGAACTCTACGACGCCTATCGCCATTGCCCGATCTTTGGGGGCATTGGAGTTAGCCAATGTGCGTGCAATTTGGTGCCAGGCGCTCAAGGTTTCGATATGTGCTTTCCACAAGTCATGGCGCGTCCTGTCGTCGATTACGGGAGAGCGTATTGGGGTCTCTTGTAGCGTCCCCCAAATAGCTGCCTGCTTCGAAAGACGCCGCGTTTGGCCGCGTACCATTCTGGGCGTTGCATTTGCGTCGACGCCGCGTGCGCGAAGTTGTTGGGCGAAGGCTTCTCGCCATTGATGCAAATCTCGTTTGCGTGGATTGAGCCGCCGGCCGTCCGGACCACGGGTGTGAACGCTCATATGTACGTGGGGATGTGCCTCGTCATCGTGTTTCGCGAAGACATACGGACGTCCGTCACCAAAAGTTTCGTGTGCAAATGCCCGTGCCGCGTCCCATACTGCCTGGCGGTCGGTACCCGGGGGCATCGATAGCAAGACGTTGAGAGTCTCTCGACGTTTGCTTTCTTGAGGGATGCCCCATCCGCCTACATGCCATTGTTCGATCAGAGCATCCAATGCCTGCTTTCCGGCAATCAGGCATTCGTCCTGGTCCTCCAGTTCGACACAACCGTCGCGCGAAATGTACTTCAAGTGACGACGGACGACGCTCATTCCCTGCGGACCGGATGCCCTATTGCTGATCTTGACCATCACTTCGGAGGCGCCTCGAAGTGTCATCATCAGCTTCTCGCGCAGATGCATTGCGTCTCGGTGGAACGCCCACTCCGAAAGGCGCGGCGGCTGAACATGCCGTAGGGGATCGTGAAACAGGCGATCTCCCCAGTTGAGCAAAAGTTCGTCGACATAGACTCTCGGAAAAGACATATCACCGGCTCCAGCGATCGAGGTTTCTGCGCAGCAGCTTCGCCACGGTACGTAGATGGGCGTCGATCGTGGCACGGATTTGCTCTCCATCGAGCCCGTCTATACACCCGGTTGCGTTGACGTGTCCTGCAAGCTCGCCCAGCTGCCTCCGAATTACCGCGAGCTGTTGGTTTGATTCGGCGAGAAGCGTCAATTCTCGGTTACCCAGCTGCGGTTCGTCCGTCAGGTATGCGCGGATCAGTGCCACAATCCATCGATTTGCCGTGAAGCCGTCAAGATAGGCCGCACTTTTTACGCGTGCGAGCTCGGCGTGGGTCAACGCGATCCCAATTTGTTTGCATGGGCCTTGTCGTGGCGGTAGGGGCTGATGTGGCTGCGGTCGATTTGTAGCGTTTGCAATGACCTTCGCAACGAACTGCCGCAAACCCTCGCTGGGTGTCAGGCCGCGCTGTGCACAATATGCGTCCCACTCCCGCTTTAGCGGGCCGAGTTCAACGCTTAGTCTGGCTCGGGCTTGTTTGCTCATGTTCGGCGCATGTTGGAAGCGGTGTGGTGCGCGGATAGCGACGACGGTAACGACGCATTGCAAGCGCGTCGCTTACCCGACCTTGCAAGGCACGCTGATGGATCGCTGCACTGGTTCGAATCTACGGAGGGAGTACCAGCGTGGCAACTGGGTAGGTTTGGCGTTGACAGGCGTACGCACGGCGACCATAGTGCGCAGTTGTCTCCGGCAAACAAAAAGGTCGCGATCAAGGGCGGTAAGTGCCGACTGTCACTGATGCAGTGATCGGAGAGGGGGCCTTGTCTTGTGCTGAAATCCGCCCGCTGTTTTTGCGGCTCGGTTACGCTAGCCCAAGAAAAACGAGTAGCGAACGATTGACGGCAACCATCAGTTCATCTTCGAGGTGGCCGATGGGGCGACCGATTTTCTCGCGGCGCACGGTGAACATTTTGTCTACGGCAATCTGGGACGGCATGCGCAAGCCGTTCTGCTCGGATGGGACAACAGTAATGCGTATCAAGGGCGCATCGACCATTGAGCTCGACATTAGCAGCAACGTTACACTGGGATGTTCGGCAAACAGGTCCGACTGCACC
>NZ_BCPP01001081.1:0-2199 GCF_016586125.1 Burkholderia sp. E168m23 | reverse complement strand
ACCTTCGGATCTTCGCTCGCACGCTCGGCCTTCAGCGTGACCGAGCAGCCGCTCACTTCCTGGCGGCTCTTCTTCAGGATCAGCACGACGTCATAGGCGGTGCAGCCGCCGGTGCCGAGCAGCACCATTTCCATCGGACGCGGCGCGAGGTTGTGGCCGCCGCCTTCGGGCGCGCCGTCCATCGTGACGAGATGGCCGCTGCCGGTCTCGGCGGAAAACGCCATGCCGTCCTGGCCCATCCAGCTTACTTTGCATTCCATGCTTGCACTCCAGCGTTGCCTGATTCGGATTCGATCCGGCATTGTAGCCCGCGACGCAACGGTCGGCTGATGCGCTGCACGACGCGCAACGCCGGGGCCGGGCGGACAGGGCGGCGAGCGACGATTTCCCTGCTGGATTTAGGGGTTTTGCTCTAGGCGAGGGCAGCTTTAGGTCATGTCCGAGGGGTTTACATGTTTGATTTCAAAAGGAAATGCGTCCGAACAAGCTTTTCGGATGAAATCTCATATTGTGGTATTTGATTTCGCAATGCAAATTTTCTTGTGAAGTCGGCGGGGCATTCGTATAATGATCCTCATTGGTTGCCGCGCTGCGGCAACCTCCGCATGTCTCCTCCACCCTCCTCCTAAGGTGGATTAAGCCCGAACCAGCCGTTCGGGCTTTTTTTCGTCCCATGCAAACATCCGCGCGCGGCTTGCGCGCGTCGGCACCGTCACGCGGGCTGTCGCGCAGCCGGTTGCGAAGTCGCGTCGGGCGGCGTGCCGCGCGAGTCGGCATCGGGCGCCGGCGCACGGGCGGCCGACGCGTGGCCGTGGCCGCGTGCGCAGAAGTGACGGACGCGTTCGCGCACCGCGCGCAGGCGCGCGATGCGGTCTTCGGCATGGGCGGTCCGGGCTTCGGCGATGCGTGCATCGAGTGCGTCGAGCTTGGCTTCGCAGCCGGAGCGGGCGGCGACGGCGGGCGCCGCGACGGCCAGCAGCGCGGCCGCCAGAAAGGGCGTAAGTCGTTGTTTCATCATGCTGGTTTGTTGTTTTTCGGGTTCGACCGGTCTGGCGCGGCAAGGTCATGTGCCGCGCGTCGATGGGTGCCTCCCCAGGCGCTCGGTTCGCCTGGCTTGGTGGGGCACGACCGGATTTTGGCGCATTTCGGCCGCCGCGAACACGGGACGTGGATTCTCTTTGACCACGTAGCCGTATTTCCTTTATAATTCAGGGCTTTTCCGCATTCATGCCCACGGAAAAAGAACAGGGAGAGCCTGCACCGCGCCTCGAAGCGCACACAGACAAGCAGGAAGAACACATCGGGCAAAGCAATTTTTTTGGATCGATCATGAAGACGTTTTCCGCAAAAGCCCATGAGGTGACGCGCGAATGGTACGTGATTGACGCGACGGATAAGGTTCTCGGCCGTGTTGCCAGCGAAGTGGCACGCCGTCTGCGCGGCAAGCACAAGCCTGAGTTCACCCCGCACGTCGACACTGGTGATTTCATCATCATCATCAACGCGAGCAAGTTGAAGGTCACGGGCAACAAGACGCTGGACAAGAAGTACTACCGTCACTCGGGCTACCCGGGCGGTATCTATGAAACGACGTTCGGCAAGATGCAAGAGCGCTTCCCGGGCCGCGCGCTCGAGAAGGCGGTCAAGGGCATGCTGCCGAAGGGCCCGCTCGGCTACGCGATGATCAAGAAGCTGAAGGTCTACGCAGAAGCGACGCATCCGCACTCGGCTCAACAGCCGAAGGCGCTCGAGATCTAAGGGGACCCACATGATCGGTAACTGGAACTACGGTACGGGCCGCCGCAAGAGCGCAGTCGCACGTGTCTTCATCAAGGCTGGCAAGGGCGACATCATCGTCAACGGCAAGCCCATCGCTGACTACTTCTCGCGCGAAACGTCGCTGATGATCGTGCGTCAACCGCTGGAACTCACGAACCACGGCCAGACGTTCGACATCAAGGTGAACGTCAACGGCGGCGGCGAAACGGGTCAGGCAGGCGCAGTGCGCCACGGCATCACCCGTGCACTGATCGACTACGATGCGACGCTGAAGCCGTCGCTGTCGAGCGCAGGCTTCGTCACGCGCGATGCGCGTGAAGTCGAGCGTAAGAAGGTCGGTCTGCGCAAGGCACGCCGCGCAAAGCAGTTCTCGAAGCGTTAATTCCGCTTCATGGCCTCGCCGCTTTCGAGCGGCGTCCG
>NZ_BCPP01001080.1:0-2207 GCF_016586125.1 Burkholderia sp. E168m23 | reverse complement strand
ATGCGTCTGCAGCGCCGCGTGATCGCGCCGCGCGCGGTTCAGCCGCGCGATTTCCGTGCCGATGTGCGCGGCCTTGCTCCAGTCGCGCGCGCGCAGCTCGTATTTCTCGGCATCCGCGTATTCCTCGCTGTCCGGCAGCGGCGCCGATTCGCCGAGCTCGAAGCCCGAGTACAGGCCCCACGAGCCGGCCAGCGTCGCCGCGAGCGCCGCGCGGATCACGAACTGCGAACGCGGCGCGTTCTGCAGGTGGCGCGGATTGATGTCGGGCGTGTTGACGAAGAAGTTCGGCCGGAAGAATTCGCGGGGCGGGCCGGCCGTCAGCTCGGTCAGGTAGTCGATGAAGTCGCGCTTCGACTCGCGCCACGTGAAGTACGTGTACGACTGCGAGAAGCCGACTTTCGCGAGCCGGTACATCATCCCCGGCCGCGTGAACGCCTCGGACAGGAACACGACGTCCGGATGCCGGCCGCGCACGTCGGCGATCATCCATGCCCAGAACGGCAGTGGCTTCGTGTGCGGGTTGTCGACGCGGAAGATCCGCACGCCCGCGTCGACCCAGAACAGCACCGCGTCGCGCAGCGCCAGCCACAGGTCGGGCAGCGCGTCCGGCGCGTAGAAATCGGGGTTGACGATGTCCTGGTAGCGCTTCGGCGGATTCTCCGCGAAACGCAGCGAGCCGTCGGGCCGCCACGCGAACCAGCCTGGATGCGCGGCGAGCCACGGATGATCGGGCGAGCACTGGATCGCGAAATCGAGCGCGATCTCAAGCCCGTGGCCGCGCGCGGCGTCGACCAGCGCGCGGAACGACTCGAGCGTGCCGAGCTGCGGATGCACGGCCGTGTGACCGCCGTCGGGCGAGCCGATCGCGTACGGGCTGCCGACGTCGTCGGGGCCGGCGGTCAGGCTGTTGTTGCGGCCCTTGCGCGCGGACGTGCCGATCGGGTGGATCGGCGGAAAATACAGCACGTCGAAACCCATGTCGCGGATGCGCGGCAAATGCGCGATCACGTCGTCGAACGTGCCGTGCCGGTGCGGATCGTCGCTCGCCGAGCGCGGAAACATCTCATACCAGCTCGAGAAACGCGCCTGGCGGCGTTCGACGTCGACCGGGTAGGTCGTCGCGTCGTGCGTGACGAACGGGCGGTAGCGCAGCGCCGCGAAGGCGTCGGCGAGCGCGGGCCCGCCGATCAACGCGAGGCGGTCGTCGGCCGACGCGTCCTTGAGCTCGGCGGCGAGCCGCTCCATCTGCTTGAGCGCGCGCGGATCGACAGGATCGGCGAGCTTCAGCGCGGTGGCGAGCAGCAGTTGCGCTTCGCGCACCTCCAGCGTCACGTCCTGGCCGGCCGCGCGCTTCTTCGCGATATCGGTGACAAGCGACGCCCAGTCGTCGCGCCACGCGACCACGCGGAATTCATGGCGGCCGAGCCGGTCGAGCGTGACGCGCGCCTGCCAGCGGTCGTTCGGCTCGGCTTCGAACGGCACTTCGCGCCAGGTATCGTCGTCGGCGGCGCGCCACTGGAGCACGGCCGCCAGATGCGCGTGTCCGTCCGTGAAAATCGACGCACCGACGACGAGCGGCTCGCCGATCACGCGCTTGATCGCGAAGCGGCCGTCGTCGACCGACGGCTCGACGCGCTCGATCGCGATCCGGTCGGCCACGAGCGCGGCCGACAGCGCGGTGCGTTCGCGCGCGGCGTCGGCGCGCGTCGTGACGGGCGGCGCCCGCCATGCATGCAGCAGCGCATACGCGCCGGGCGCGAGCGTGAACGGCTCGAGCGAGGCCGGCGGATGCGTGCGCGCGCCGTCCTGCGTGACGACGCGCGTGAAACCGCCCGGCACGCCGGGCAGGATCGCCGCGGGGTCGACCGTCGCCGGCGCGTCGAGATCGGGATTCAATGCGATCAGCAACGCCGCGTCGTCGTGTTCGAGCAGCGGCCCGGTGCCGCGCAGCAATGCGGTCGCGGTCGCGCCCGGCGCGCTCAGTTGCACGATTTCACCGCGCGCCGCGGCCACGGGCGTGGCGCGGCGCCACGCGTTCGCATCGGCGAGCGCGCCCGACAGGTCGAAACGCGCGTGCTCGAACGCGGCGCGGTAGCGCGCGGCATCCGCGTCGCGGGCCATCAGCGGCACCGTCACGCCGCGCTCGAAGCCCATCGGCACGAGCCAGCCGGTGCCGACGGCCGCGGCCGTCCACAGCGCGCGGCGAT
>NZ_BCPP01001079.1:0-2212 GCF_016586125.1 Burkholderia sp. E168m23 | reverse complement strand
AAAGTGGTAAGTCAATGGAATGTGCCAGTGGCGACAATATTTATGAAAAAAAAGTAGCGTTGTCGTTGGTGAGTGGCATTGACGTTGCTAATTCGAAGGTTACATCTTTCGCCGCAGGCGGGGCAGGCGCCGATGCGATGAACGTCAAACAGTTGTATTCGTCGACCGATGAGAGTGTCGTGATTGGTAATGGCGCGCGTGCTGACAAGTACAACGGTTGGGAGGTTGGCAGTGTTGCGATCGGACCGAAAGCGATTGCCGGTAGATTCGACCAAGTCGTAATCGGAAATGAGGCGAGTGCTTCGGAAGACTACGCTGTCGCAATCGGCTTGAATGCAAATGGTGCGGGTCAATTCGGGGTAGCGATCGGGCCTTGGGCAAGCGCACAAAAATCTGCTGTGGCTATCGGGTCGTCAGCGGAAGCTCAGGAAGAGGGTGTAGCTATCGGGGCCAGAGGAACGGCAGTGAGCGGTTCGGTAGCTATCGGCAGCGACGCGAAGGCAGACCGTGTCGATACCGTTTCGGTGGGAGGCGGAAAGTACGGGCCACTTCAGCGCCAGATCGTGAACGTGGCAGCGGGTACGCAAGACACCGACGTCGTTAACGTGAAGCAACTAAATGGCGTAGCGACTGCGTTGGGTGGCGGTGCAGGCGTCGCTGCAGATGGCAGCGTAAAGGCACCGACGTACAAGTTGGACGCCGGCGAGACCACTGTTCAAAACGTTGCCGACGCGGTGTCGAACCTCGACGGCCGTGTGACGACGAACGCGACGAACGTCGAGAAACTGCAAGGCAACTTTGCTGATACTGGCCTGCTGGACGCGAAAACGGGCAAAGTGACTGCGGCGGTAACGTCGGACCAGATGAATGCCGCCGTTGCGAAGGCTAGCAGTGACCGGCTTGATGCCGATTGGGTCACGATCGGGAAGGATGCGTACGCAACCAGTAATAATGTCGCGGTAGGCGAGGGCGCGAAGGCGGATACTGGGGGAGCGGGAGCGGGCGTGATTGCTATTGGCGCTAACGCAGCAGCCGGTCGGCCGGGGTATTCGGGTGCTATTGCGATTGGCGACGGCGCGCGCGCGGTCGGTGGCTCGCAAGGCGGCTGGATGCGTGCAGTAGCAGTCGGAGCAGGCGCGCAGGCGCAGGGGGTTTCTGTTGCCATTGGACCCGATGCTCAGTCCAGCCCAGGTAATGGGGTCGCGGTAGGGGACCACGCCAGTGTAGGCGCGAATGCCACGTGGGCGGTGGCGCTTGGCACTGGCTCGGCAGCTGAGCGAGCCGATACGGTCTCAGTGGGGAACACCAAATCCCAGCGTCAGATCGTGAACGTTGCAGCGGGTACGCAGGACACCGACGTCGTGAACGTGACGCAGTTGAAGAGCGTAGCGACGGCGCTGGGTGGTGGTGCGAGCATCGGCGCCGATGGCAGCGTGACGGCGCCGGCGTACACGCTGGACGGCGGCAAGATGACCGCGCACAACGTTGGCGACGCGGTGTCCAACCTCGACGGTCGCGTGACGAAGAATGTATCCGATCTTGAGAGCTTGAAGGGCGAACTGTCGGACTCCGACAAGTACATGAAAGCAAGGGGAACGACTGCGGCGCAAGCGACCGGGGCTCGGAGCATTGCTATTGGCGATAACGCAGTCGCAAAATACTCGTACGGACCCGGGGAAGGGGGCGATACCAATATCTCCATCGGTGCAAACTCATTCACGTCTACGGAATGGCACCAGGTAGCGCTTGGTGAGGGTGCCTACGTTTGGGCAGCCAATTCGGCCGCCATTGGCTTCAATGCCAGTGCTACGTCCATAGACAGTGTCGCACTGGGCAGTGGCTCTGTGGCAGACCGCAGGAATACGGTATCAATTGGATCGGAGAAGAATCAGCGTCAGATCGTGAACGTTGCAGCGGGTACGCAGGACAACGACGTCGTGAACGTGACGCAGTTGAAGGGCGTAGCGACGGCGCTGGGGTGGCGGTGCGGGCATCGGTGCCGATGGCAGCGTGACGGCACCGACGTATCACGTCGGCGACAAGACCTACGGTAACGTGGGTGACGCGATCACGGCTGCGGCGGAAACCGGCCGCGGTACGGATCCGAACGCGGTTGCATACGACGATGCGGCGAAGAGCACGATCACGCTGGCTGGTGAGCAAGGCACGACGCTGAAGAACGTCGCAGCCGGCGCGGTGAGTGCAACGAGCA
>NZ_BCPP01001078.1:0-2212 GCF_016586125.1 Burkholderia sp. E168m23 | reverse complement strand
GCGGTTCACACCGAGGCCCCATGCGTTGATCACGCCTTCCTCGCGCAACTTGCTCAGTACGCGAAACGCGCCCTTGCGCGCCACTTCGAATTGCGCGAGCCATTCGTCGCCGTAGAAATCCTGCGCGATGTCGTGCACCCACACGATATCGAGGCGGTCGGTGCGCAGGCGCTTCAGGCTGTCCTCGATCGAGCGCAGTGTCGCGTCGGCCGTGTAGTCGTTGACGATGCGGTTCGGCCGGCCGTGTTCGAACAGGCCGCCCTTTTCGCCGAGATCGCGCGCCGACACGTCCTCGATTTCGTCGAGGATCACGCGGCCGACCTTCGTGCTCAGCACGTATTCGTCACGCGGATGGTGCGCCAGCGCGTCGCCGAGGCGGATTTCCGCGAGGCCTGCGCCGTAGAACGGGGCCGAGTCGAAATAACGGATGCCGTGTTGCCATGCCGCTTCAACGGTGGCCGCGGCTTCCGCGTCGGGGATGTTGCGGAACATGTTGCCGAGGGGCGCCGTACCGAAACCGAGGATCTTGTTGCCGGGCAGCTTGTCTTTGAGACTCATGATTTTCTCCAGGGAGTAAAGGAAAGCGAGTTCAGTCTAGGGAGACGGGTTAAGTCTGTCCAAGACGGAATTCGACACACTTGAGTCCCGCTAGGTCTGATACGGGGATTTGCGGCCTGTTTCGATCACCGGCTCCGGCGCCCTGTTCGGCCGAGACGCCCGGCCGGCAAGGCTACCGACCGAATCCACGTTCGATTCGTGACGCAGGATCAAAAATGATTTGGCGCGGCGGCCGTTTTTCCCGGATGCCGGCGTACCTATATTGACTGCACTCGCAACGACATCGACGTGGTCGACGGTGGTTGCGGCTCACTCAACCAGACAGGTACCCACGATGAAAACGCTCGTTTCTTCCACCCTTGCCGCACTGATCCTTTCCGCACCGGCGCTGTCGTTCGCGCAACAAGCCGACCATCAGCTGACCCGCGCCGAAGTGAAGGCCGAGATGGCCCGTCTCGCGGCCGTCGGCTACACCCCCGCGCTGGATCACAACCAGTACCCGGCCGCGATCCTCGCCGCCGAACAGCGTGTGCGTGAAAACACCGTCGCGCAATCCGCCCCGAACGCCGCCCCGACCGCGGACAACACCGGTTACGGCAGCGAAGCCCGCACGACCGGCGAATCCGGCCGTGCGATGATGATCAACGGCCGCAACTCGATCTATCGCGGTCATTGAGTCGCGTCGGCGTGCAAGCGAGCACGCCTTTCGATACGCGCAACCGCTCGTCCATCCCCTCCGCATGGCCGGCCCGAATCGCCTGAACAGGCATTCGGGCCGCGCGTCGTCGCTGCCCTTGCACTCCGTCGCCCTGCTTCGCGAAACCGGCTCGCCCGTGGCCGCCGCAGGCAGCGATTCGTGACTGCGCAGTACAAGTTCTTATGCCGCTTCATCCGTTTATCCGGCGCGCGCCGCGCACGATACTTCGCACCGTCAGGCGCCACGCGCCCCACTCGACATCTCGTACGCATATGAACCGATATCCAGGATTGAAGCGCATCGCGCGATCGGCCGCGCTGGCCGCCGTTCCGCTGGCCGCGCTCTTCGCGTTGTCCGGCTGCCAGTCGGACGACAAGGCTCCGGCCGCGACGCCGAGCGTGATCGTCAGCGCGCCCGTCGCGCGCGACGTCAACGACGTCGACGTCTACACCGGCCGCTTCGAGGCGGTCGACACCGTCGACGTGCGCCCGCGCGTGAGCGGCTATCTCGACAAGGTCGCGTTCCAGGACGGCGCGACCGTCCGCAAGGGCGACCTGCTGTTCGTCATCGACCCGCGCCCGTACCAGGCGGCCGTCACCGCCGCGCAGGGCGCGCTCGAACGTGCGCAGTCGCAGCTGAAGCTGAGCCGGCAGGATTTCGAGCGCGCGAGCATCCTGATCAAGACCGACACGATCGCGCAGAGCCTCTACGACCAGCGCAGGCAGGCGGTGCAAAGCGCGCAGGCCGAGGTGACCAGCGCGCAAGGCGCACTCGAACGCGCGCGGCTCGACCTGTCGTTCACGCGCATCGTCGCGCCGATGTCCGGCCGCATCAGCCGCAAACTCGTGAGCGAGGGCAATCTCGTGAAAGGCGGCGACAGCGACGCGACCGTGCTGACGACGATCGTGTCGCAGGACCCGATCGACATCTACTTCGACGTCGACGAGGAAAGCTACC
>NZ_BCPP01001077.1:0-2211 GCF_016586125.1 Burkholderia sp. E168m23 | reverse complement strand
GAACACCACCTTGCTCACCACGCGATGCGCGATCGCGGCCTGCCCGGCGGTGTGACCGAAGCCGGCCAGCACGTTGACCAGACCGCGCGGCAGCCCGGCCCGCTCGCCGAGCTTCGCGACCGCCAGCGACGTGAAGGGCGTGAGCTCCGACGGCTTGAGCAGCACGCCGTTGCCCATCGCCACCGCGGGCGCCACCTGCCAGCCGCAAGTGAACACCGGCGCGTTCCACGGCGTGATCTGCAGCACCACGCCGGCCGGCTCGCGGCGCGTGTAGTTGAGGTGCGAGGTCGGCACCGGGATCACGCTGCCGTAGAACTTGTCGGTCCAGCCCGCGTAGTACTCGAACATCTCGGCGACCTTCGCCACCTCGCCCCGGCAGTCGCGGATCGGCTTGCCCGAGCCCAGCGCCTCCAGCCGCGCGATCGCGTCGGCCTCGGCGCGGATCGCGCGCGCCACCTCCTGCATCACGCGGCCGCGCGCGGCATGCGTGAGCGCCCACCATTCGCGCTGCGCGCGGCGTGCGCTTTCGGCGGCATGGTCGATCACGGCTGCGCCGGCGTCGCGATAGGCGAGCGTGGCCTCGCCCGTCGCCGCATCGTAAAGCTGGATCGTGTCGCCCTGGCCGGCGACGAGTTCGCCGTCGATATACGAGCCGATCGTGGCGGCACCGGGGAAGAAGTGCGCGAAAGCGGCGAGCAACTGGTCTGCGTGCTGGGTCATGTCAGGTTTCCGTACAGGTAAGTCGAGCGGGATCGTGGCGCGGGCTGCCCCGCCTCAGGCCGGGTCGAGGAAGTCGACGATGCGGTTGAAGTCCTCGCCGTCGGCGACGGAACCCTCGCTGGCCGCCCACACGCGCGCCGCCTCGCGCGCCACCGGCGCGACGCTGTCGAACTGGTCGAGCAGGCCCAGCGCGAGCCGCACGTCCTTGCGCATCAGCTTCATCGTGAAACCGGAATCGAACTTGCCATTGAAGATCCAGGTCGGGTAGTTGGTCAGCGTCGCGCTGTTGCGGCCGGAGCCGCCGTTGAGCGCCTCGACCAGCTTTTCCGGATCGACGCCGGCCGCGCGCGCGGTGCGCACCGCCTCGCTGGCGACCAGCAGGTGCACGCCGGTCAGCAGATTGTTGAGCAGCTTGGTGACGTGGCCGGCGCCCACCGGCCCCACATGCACGCGCTTGGCGCTGATCGCCGCGAGGATCGGCTCGATGGCCGCGATATCGCTGTCCGAGCCGCCCAACACCATGGTCATCGTGGCGGTGGCCGCGCCCTTCGGGCCGCCGCTCACCGGGCCGTCGACGAAGCCGATGCCGCGTTCGGCCAGGGCCGCCGCCACGCGCCGCGTGCTGTCCGGATCGGCCGTGGTGGTGTCGATCACGATGGAGCCCGGTTTCGCGTTCTCGAGCACGCCGCCGGCGCCCAGCACCACCGCCTCGACCACCGCCGAGGTCGGCAGCGACAGCAGCAGCACGTCGGCGTCGCGCGCGATCCCGGCCACCGAATCGCGCGCCGACAGCACCGCCTGTTCGGCCAGCGCGAGCGCCACGCCCGGCGCCGCGTCGTAGCCGAGCACCGTGTAGTCGCCGCGCCGCAGCGAACCCGCCATGCCGCGCCCCATGTTGCCCAGACCGATCACGCCCACCGTTTTCATCCGACGACTCCTGATAGCTGTTGGTTCGAGGCCGGCGCGCCAGCTTGCGCCTGCCTTGCATGGCTACGATGTTCGGTCCGGCGATCCGTATAATCAATCAACGCCAATATTGATATTGTTCTCTTTTTTAGAACACCCGAATCATGAGCGATACCCTGACCGACAGCCGCATCGTCTATTTCTACGAGGCCGTGCGTTGCGGCACGATCCGCGCCGCGGCCGACTGGCTCGACGTGGCGCCCTCGGCCGTGAGCCGCCAGATCGGGCTGCTGGAGAAGGAGCTCGACGCCACCCTGGTGGAGCGCCACGCGCGCGGCGTGACGCCCACCGAGGCGGGACGTTGCGTGATCGAGTATTTCCGCGAGCAGCTCGCGCACCGCGACGACCTGATCTCGCGGCTGCAGGAGTTGCGCGGGCTCAAGACCGGCCAGGTCAGCCTGGTGCTCGGCGAAGGCTTCGTCTCGGATCTGCTGGCCGGGCCCATGCAGCAGTTCTGCCGGCAGTTCCCCGGCATCCGCGTCAACCTCGACGTGGGCAGCACCAACGACGTGATCCGCAAGATCT
>NZ_BCPP01001076.1:0-2214 GCF_016586125.1 Burkholderia sp. E168m23 | reverse complement strand
CCTTTGCGCAGATTGAAGTTCTCCTGCACGTCGGCGCTCATGGCCAGATTGGCGAGCGTCGCCTGATTGGCGGCGGCAGCGGGATTCTTCTGTTTGAAGAACGTCATGGTGTCCACGACCCATACGAACGCGTGACCGCTTCCCGGCGTCGCCGCGCACACGAAGTCGATGCCCGGCTTCTTGCCTGCCCGGAGGAATTCGCCCTTGGCCCAGTCCGCATGGATCTGCATCGCCGCCTTGCCGTCGATGACCATTTGCGTCGCCACGTTCCAGTCGCGACCGGCGCGGTTCGGATCCGTGAAGCCGATGATCTTGCGCAATTGGTCGAACACCTTGAGCATGGTGGGTCCCTGGATCGTCGCGGGGTCGTGATCGATGATCGCCTTCTTGTAAAAGGCGGGGCCGCCGATGCCGATGACGAGATCGCTGAAGATCTCCGCTTCCTGCCAGTCCTCGCCGCCCAGCGCGACCGGGATGATGCCGTCCTTCTTCATGCGCTCGGCCAGCGCGTTGAATTCATCCCAGGTGGTCGGGGCTTTGCCGCCGTACTTCTGCAGGATCTTGGCGTTGATCCAGAACATGTTCTCGCGGTGCTCGTTGACCGGAACGCCGTACCAGTCGTTCTTGTATTTCACGTAGGGGATCAGCTCGGGCGCGATCAGCTTGTCCCAGTTGCCGGCCTTCGCGAGGCTGTCGAGATTCGTGAGCTCATTTTGTTCGGCATACGAAAAAAGCAGCTGCGGCTGGGCCTGCGCCGCTGCCGGCGCGCTCCCTGCCGCCAGCCGCGCCTGCAATGCCTGTTGTTGATTGGCGCCGTCGTTGCCGGCGATCGCGCTGTCTTTCCAGCCGATGCCCTTCTTCTGCAACGCGTCCTTGAGCGCCTGGAGCGCATAGGCTTCACTGCTGGAGGTCCATTGATGAACGACCTCGACCGTTTGCGCCTGCGCACCGGCCATGCCGACCATCGAAAAGCTCGCGACGGTCGATACGACCGCCCGAGCCGAAATACGCCGCAATCTTGTTTTTGCCTTCACAATCCAATCTCCTCAGATGACATCTGACCTACGCCGGTTCCCGCTCGTGCGTCGCTATGCACGAGCGCCCGGCGAGTATCGGAAGGCAAATTGACGTACGCAATTTCGCGATCGTCCGTTTCGAGACGCACGATGACGCTACCGGGCGGAGCAAGCGGGTATGTCGGGGTATCTCGCGGCAGTCGGTCGACGCAGGTCAAAACCGCGCGCACTCGAGGATGCGCGGACCGACGCCCGATCTGCTTCGCTGTGCGTCGCAAAAAGGCGAGTCGCGAACTTGTCGCGACATTTTTCTATGGAGACCATGCCGGCATGCACTTCGCCGAGCGTCTTGCAGGGGGAAACCGCCGGGTGCACCCACTGCATCGCGTGGATTCGGGCGGGCTCGGCGGCCGTCGTGGCGAAATTTGCACCTTATACAGGGGAGTCCTGCTGTGAACGATTACGATCGAGACGCTTACGCGGTTCTGTTGCCGGCATTCGCGGGCCTGACGCTCAGCGACGATGTGTGCCGATATCTCGACCGGGGCGGCGTGTCGGTACTGCTGGGCGAGACGCGTGACGAGTACGTCGGACGCGCGATGAGCGCGCAGCGCCGCGCGGACGAGACCGCCGCGCACTTCAGGGATGTCGTCGAATCGACCCGGAGGCGGGCAGGGTCGGGAGTGCTGGTGGCCGTCGATCAGGAACTCGGCGGGATACAACGACTGCATGCGCTCGTGCCCGCGCTGCCGTCGCTCGACGACGCCTTGCGCGCCGGCACCGAGACGATCGTTGAAAGATCCGCCGCGGTCGCCGCGGCGGCGCGCGAACTGGGCGTCAACCTGTTTCTGTCGCCGATCGCCGATGTCGTGGTGGGCGCGAATCCCTGGCTCGACGGGCGGCATCTCGGCGCCGATGCCGCCGATGTACTGCGCATTGCCCACGCGTTCGTGCAGGGCGTGCAATCGGCGGGCGTCGCGGCAACCGCCAAGCATTTCCCCGGGCATCCGGTCACGGCGCTCGATCCGGCGCTCGACGAGGCGGTCGTGGGCGGCGGGCTCGCCGAGCTCGCGCCGACGCTCGACGTGTTTCGGGCATTGATCGCCGGCGGCGTCAAGGCGGTCATGGCGGGGCCCGCGCTGGTGCCTGCCATCGATGTCGAGCATCCATCGAGCACGTCGCGCGATACGCTTTCGAT
>NZ_BCPP01001075.1:0-2223 GCF_016586125.1 Burkholderia sp. E168m23 | reverse complement strand
AGGCGCGTGAGGCCGGCGGCCTCGAACAGCACGACTTCGTTGTCGTCGCGGCCGAACGTCAGCGGGCCGAGGTTACCGACGAGCAACGGCACGTTCTTGCGCTTGCGCTTCTCGTCGCCATGCACGTCGAGGTCGCCGCTTTCGGCCGCGAAGCCGACGCAGAATGGCGCATCGGGCAGCGCCGCGACCGACGCGAGGATGTCGGGATTCTCGACGAACGCGAGCGCCGGCATCTTGCGGTCGGCCGTCTTCTTCATCTTGTGCTCGGCCGGCTGGTCGACGCGCCAGTCGGCGACCGCGGCCACTGCGATGAAGATGTCGGCTTCGGCCACTGCATGCATCACCGCGTCGTACATCTGCTGCGCGGTCTGCACGTCCTGGCGGTACACGCCCCACGGCGTGTCGAGCGCGACCGGCCCGGCGACGAGATGCACGTCGGCGCCGGCCTGTTGCGCGGCGCGCGCGAGCGCGAAACCCATCTTGCCGCTGGAGCGGTTCGTCAGGCCGCGTACCGGGTCGAGCGGTTCGAAGGTCGGCCCGGCCGTGATCAGCACGCGGCGGTGCGCGAGCACCTTCGGCGCGAAGTGCGCGACGATCGCTTCATAGATCGCCTCGGGCTCGAGCATGCGGCCGTCGCCGACCTCGCCGCACGCCTGCGCGCCCGAATCCGGGCCGAGCACCGATACGCCGTCCGCGCGCAGTTGCGCGGCGTTGCGTTGCGTGGCCGGGTTCTGCCACATCTGGCGGTTCATCGCGGGCACGACGAGCAGCGGACAGTCGCGTGCGACGCACAGCGTCGACAGCAGGTCGTCGGCGAACCCGTGCGCGAGCTTCGCGAGGAAATCCGTCGACGCGGGCGCGATCACGATCGCGTCGGCTTCGCGCGACAGGTCGATGTGCGCCATGTTGTTGTCGATACGCGCGTCCCACTGGCTCGTATAGACGGGCCGGCCCGACAGCGCCTGCATCGTGACGGGCGTGATGAACTGGGTGGCGGCGTCGGTCATCGCGACCTGCACGGTCGCGCCGGCCTTCACGAGCAGCCGCGTGAGTTCGGCGATCTTGTAGCAGGCGATGCCGCCCGTCAGGCCGAGAACGAGGTGTTTTCCTGCAAGTTCTGCGTGTGCCAACTCAGGCCTCCTGGGGGTCAAACGGAACGGCCGGCGCGAAGCCGGCCGTCGACACGGAGTATGCGCGCTCAGCGCGCGCCGCGCACGCGACGCAGCTCGTCGTAGATCAGCAGCACCGCGCCGACCGTGATCGCGGAATCGGCGAGGTTGAATGCCGGGAAGTGCCACGCGCCGAGGTGGAAATCGAGGAAGTCGATCACGTGACCGTAGACGAGCCGGTCGATCACGTTGCCGAGCGCGCCGCCGAGGATCAGCGCGAGCGACACGCTGAACAGCCGCTGGTGGCCGTGGCGCTTCAGCAGGAAGCAGATCACGAGCGTCGCGCCGACGCCGAGCGCGGTGAACGCCCAGCGCTGCCAGCCGCTCGCGGTCGACAGGAAGCCGAATGCGGCGCCGCGGTTGTACACCAGCACGAGGTTGAAGAACGACGTCAGCGCATGCTGCGCGCCGTACGCGAACGTTTTCAGGATCGCGATCTTCGACAGCTGGTCGAACAGGATCACGATCAGCGAAATACCGAGCCAGGGCGCGAGCGCGCCGCTGGCCGGTTTCGACAGGGTCTTCGCCATATTTAAGCAGCGCTCCGGATTTCGCCGTTTTCAAACAGGTTCGAGAAGCAGCGGCCGCACAGCGTCGGGTGCTCGGCGTGCGCGCCGACATCTTCGCGGTAGTGCCAGCAGCGCTCGCACTTCTGGTACTTCGACGCGGCCACGTCGACGCTTTCCTGCGCTTCGTCGTCGACCTTGACGACCGTCGCGGCCGACGTGATCAGCACGAACTTCAGGTCGTCGCCGAGGCTCGTCAGCGCGTCGTAGCGTGCGCCGCTCGCATGCACGGCCACTTCGGCCTGCAGCGACGAACCGATGCGGTTCGCGGTGCGCGCTTCCTCGAGCGCCTTCGTCACGCTGCCGCGCACGTCGCGCAGCAGCGCCCATTTCTCGATCAGCGCGGCCGAGCCGGCGACTTCCGGATACGCATAGTAGGTTTCCGTGAAGATCGTGTCGCTCGCCGGCTGGAACACCTTCCACGCTTCTTCCGCCGTGAACGACAGGAACGGCGCGAGCACGCGCAGCAGCCCGTGCGTCAGGTGATA
>NZ_BCPP01001074.1:0-2235 GCF_016586125.1 Burkholderia sp. E168m23 | reverse complement strand
ATGAAGCGCCGAGCGCGTTGTCCGCCGCGACCGACAGCGTGCCTTGCGTGATCGTCGTGCCGCCGGAATACGTATTGCCACCCGCCGCGGACGGCGTGAGCGTCAACGTGCCCGCGCCGGTTTTCTCCACCGCGCCCGCACCGGCGATCGTGCCCGTGTACGTTCCGGCGCTGTCCTGCTGGAAGCGCACCAGCCCGTTGTCGGTGACGGACAGCGGCAGGTTCGACGCATTCGCCTGCAGCGTCGCGCCCGCGTTGACGGTCGCGACGACCGACGCCGTCGTCGTGCCGAGCGTGCCCGTGAGGTTCAGCGTGCCGCTCTGCACGAGCGCGGTCGAGAACGTGCCGGTGCCGCCCCACGTCCAGTCGGTGCCGGCCATCGTCAGGCGCTGGAAATTCGTGAACGCATTCGACGCGGTGCCGGTGCCCTGCAGCGTCACGGTGTTGGTGCCCGCGCCGCCGTTGGCCGTGCCGACGATCTGCGAGCCCGTCTGCAGGATCAGCGTCACGTTGCCGTTGCCGCCCTGGATCGCGGTGCCGCCGCCGCCCTGGATCAGCCCCGCGTTGGTGATCGTCGTCGCGCCGTTGGTCGAGCGCACGCCGATGCCGTTGTTGCTGACGATCCGGCCGCCGGCCTGGTTCGTGATCGTCGCGGTGAACGAACTGCCGAGCGTGTTCGATACGACGGCGTCGACGCTGCCGCCGCTCGTCGCGGTGCCGGTGGTCTGGATCGTGCCGCTGTTGACCAGCGTGTCGTTGTTGCCCTGCATGTAGACGGCCGGCGCATCGCGGCCGTTCGACGTCAGCGTGCCGCTGTTGGTGATCGTGCCATTGCCGCCGAGCAGCGACGCGGCGCGCGCGTTGTTGCCGGACGTCGTCACGGTGCCCGTGTTGACGATCTGGTTGCCCGATGCGCCGGGATTGCTTTGCCCCCACGCGGCCGTCATCCCGTACGCGTTGTTGCCGGTGGTCGTGATCGTGCCGTTGTTGACCAGCGTATTGTTGTTGCCGTTCGCGGCCATCCCGTCGTTGTAGGTGCCCGACGTCGAAATCACGCCGGTCGCCGCATTGGTGAGCGTGTTGCCGTTGTTCACGCCGAGCAGCACCGCGCCGCGGTTCGCGACGCCCGTGCCGTTGCCGGACATCGACAGGCTGCCGTTGTTGGTGATCGTGCTCGACGTGTCGACCGAGAACGGCGTCGGCGCGGACGTCAGCACGTAGCTGCCCGTCACGGTCGAATCGAGGTTGATCGTCACACCGGTGCTGCCGGCCGTGGCCACGACCGACGGCGCATTCGCGCCGGTACACGTCACCGTCGTGCCGCTGCCCGGCGCGGTGGCCGAGCACACCGCATACGCACTGACCGGCACCGCGCCGGTCAGAATCGCCATTCCACCCAAACCCAGGTTCCGCGCCTTTCTTTTCATTTTTCCGCTCGCATTTATTGGTGACGTTATTGCTGCAAATCGGTGCGTGAAACGGGTTATATCACCTGTCTTGAAATAATCGCAAGATCCATTGGCGTGATATCGGAAATCACGTGGCAATTCATTGCGGAACGGGAAATAAGGAAAATGGTCGCGTTGTTGCGTCGCGGAAAATGCTGCGGCACCGGCATCATGAAAGCGGACCGGAGCGAACCGGTTTAATTTTCCGGTTATCGCGAGACTCCTGAAAGTTGTGACGACGAGATTCGGGCGAATCGGAAAATATGACGCGATACCGCAATCGCACGGGCCGTGCAAGGCAACATGGACAATTCGGCCATGTTGCCTTGCACGAAGCAATGCCACCCGCTTTTGGACGACTACATGGCCAGAGGTGTTCGTCGATGCGCTCGACGATCCCGCCAGCAGATGTTCCGGATAGCTGGACGGCCGCCGTCGAAGCCGCCATGCGACGCACTCCGCCGACGATCGAACGACGGGCTACTTAACCGCGTTGCCGTCCACCACGTGCCATGCTGGAAAAAACGCCGTCCCGGTAAATCCACGCATGAACCAGGGCAGCCGACAGAAGGGCCAGCACGACGACGAACAGCAGTCGCGCCAACAGGCCATGCGCATCGCGCAACCATGCAAAGAGCGTCGGACTGGCCGGTACGATCGCAGGCAGGTTGACGCCCTTGAACAGGACAATCGGGAAACCGCCCGCCGACAACAAGGCCCAGCCGATCAGCGGCAATGCCAGCATCAGCACATACAGTGCCCAGTGGGACGCTTTCGCTGCGAGCACC
>NZ_BCPP01001073.1:0-2241 GCF_016586125.1 Burkholderia sp. E168m23 | reverse complement strand
AGCGAAAATCTCGATGCCTTCGCGCGCTAGCGGCGCAAGCACTTGTGCGATGGCTTGGCGAACGCGGACGTCACTCAGCAGCGTGAGGACGGGCAGGTCGATTTCCAGTTCGTCGCCGTCGACGTCCAGCACCGCGGTGTTGTTCTGCATCCGCACGTGCGTGATCTCGCGCCCACGCAGCCATTTGAGGACGGCGAAAAGCCCCTTCCTTGCCCTGGGCGCGGCGATGCCGAGCGCGGTCAGGATCGTCACCGCATTGGCGAGCGCCGTGCCTTCGTTGCCGCTCAGCATGTCGCGCATGCGGCCGAGCAGCGAGGTCGCGAGCGTGAAGTCGATGCCGAAGCTGCCCGTCTTGAAGCTGCCGCGCACGTTGACCTGCGGCCGGACCTGAGCGCCGCACAGTGCGCGCGTCGACGCGTCGAGCAAATCGCCGAAGGCCAGCAGCGCGGGCGCGAGTTCGCGTACGTCCATCTCGGACGAATCGAGCGTGGGCCCGTCGTACGTGATGCGAAATCGGCTCATCGCGTCGAAGGGGCCGATATCGGCCGGGCCGGTACTGTTTTCATCGTGTGCGGTCATGTCGAGTGCTGGCAAGAGAGCTGGACGATACCCGAAACGAACGCTTTCGGATGCCTTTCATCGTAGGGCCGAATGACCGGCCGCAGGCGATTTTGGCCATCAGGACAAGACGACTTGCAGACATGTCCCGATAGCGCCCGGCAAGCAGCGAACTTTTCCGATACTTTCCCGGTCACAACCGCCAGCTTGCGGGGGCGCGCCGGTACCCCGAACGTGCTGCCGCCTTCCGGTATTCCGTCGTTCCACCCGCCCGCCTATCATGCGCACATCGCTCGCACGCACGGCGCAATACACAGGGATTCTCGATGGACACCAAACGATCGCGGCCGGGGCTCGTCGCCGCGCTGCTCTGGGCGGCGCTGTATCTCGCGACCGGCTACATCTCGCACGAATTCAACGGCCCCGTCCGGCTGACGGGCTACATCTGGCTGCCGGCCGGTGTGACGGTCGGCGCATTCATGCTGCGACCGATGCGCGAATGGCTGACGCTGGCCGGCGCATTCCTGGCCGGGCAGCTCGCGCTGTCCGCGATCGAGCACGGCAGCTTCGTCAACGCGGTGCTGTTCACGGTGGACGAGGTCGGCGCGGCCGCACTCGCGGTCTGGCTCGTGCAGCGCGTGCGCTTCTCGCTCGAAGGGCTGTATTTCCTGCGCTCGGTGATTCTGGCCGGCTTGATCGCGGGCGTCGTCGGCGCGATCGGCGGCGCGGCGTGGTACACGACGCTCAAGGGTGCGCCGTTCTTCGACGTGTGGTCGGTGTGGGCCGCGTCCGATTTCGTTGGCGTGCTGCTGGTCACGCCGGTGCTCGCGTCGTGGTCGCGCTTTCGCGCGCACCGCTCGGGCGACCACGAGCGCTTCGACCTGGTGCTCGGCATCGTCGCGTTCGCGTTGCTCGCGGTCGTCGCGCTCGTGATCTTCGATGGCGATACGGCGCGGAAATTCGGCACGGGCGCCGGCTTCGCGCTCACCTATGTGCCGCTGTTCCTGACGGTCGCGGTGACGCTGCTGCTCGGCGGCCGTGCGGGCTCGTCGTCGGTGCTGGTGCTCGCGCTGATCGTGATCGAGCAGACCGCGCAGGGCGACGGCCCGTTCGCGTCGCTCCACGAGCATTACGGCAGTGCGCTGCTCGAAGCGCAGCTCTATCTGGCGGTCGCGTCGCTGCTGGTGCTGACGGTGAGCACGCTGAAGACGACGCGCGAGCGCGTGCACGAGCATGCGGCGGTGCTGCAGAACAACATGGAGCTCGCGCTCGCGAGCGCCGGCCAGATCGCGTACGTGCTCGATCCCGAGTCGGGCCGGATCGAATGGAGCGGCGACGTCGAGCGCGTGTTCGGCGTCGGCGTCGACGCCGCGCAGATCGCGAGCGTGCCGCTCGTGCTCGAACGCGTGCAGGCGGGCGACCGCGACGCGTTGCGCGACTACTGGAATGCGGAGATCGCGGGCGAGGACCGCGCGTCGCTGTCGCTGCGCATCGTGCTGCGCGACGGCGGCACGCGGACGATCACCGACCACGGCGCGCCGTTGCTCGATTCGAACGTCGACGTGACGGTGGTGGCGGGCGTGTGGCAGATCGAACGCGTGTGGCCGGCGGACGAATGAGCGGGCACGCGTCATGACGGGCCGCACGGCCGTGCTGCTGATCCACGGGCTCGGCGGCACGCAA
>NZ_BCPP01001072.1:0-2241 GCF_016586125.1 Burkholderia sp. E168m23 | reverse complement strand
CGAAGTTATACGACGACTATCTGGAGCGTGTCACGGCGCCGCTGGCGGACCCGTCGGTGGGGGTCGTCACGTGCCTGTATCATGCGCGCAGCGTCGGCGGCTTCTGGACGCGGATCGGCGCGCAGTTCGTCGACGCTTGGTTCGCGCCGTCGGTGCGCATCACGCACCTCGGCCGCTCGAGCCGCTTCGGCTTCGGCGCGACGCTCGCGCTCACGCGCGACACGCTCGACCGGATCGGCGGGCTCGTCGCGCTGAAGGACGAACTGGCCGACGATTTCTGGCTGGCCGAGCTGCCGCGTCGCCTCGGGCGGCGCACCGTGCTGTCGGAGGTCGAGGTCGCGACCGACGTGATCGAGCCGTCGTTCGGGCCGCTGTGGCACCGCGAGACGCGCTGGCTGCGCACGATCCGTTCGCTGAATCCGGCCGGCTTCGCGTTCCTGTTCATTACGTTTACCGTGCCGTGGCTCGCGATCGGCGCGGCGCTCGCGTTGCGCCTCGACGGCACCTTCGCCGGCACGCTGGCGGGCGGGGCGGCCGCGCTCGGCGCATTCGGCCGGCTCGTGCTGCATGCGCGCGGCGAGGACGGCTGGCGCGCGTTCTGGCGCGACCTGCCGCTCGTCGCGGTGCGCGACACGCTGCTCGCGCTCGAGTGGCTCGCGGCCGTGTTCGGCACGCACGTCGTGTGGCGCGGCGCCAGGATGACGGTCGTCGGCGGCGAACGCGCGACCGCGGCCGTGGAAGCAGTGGACGGCCGCTAGGGCCGTCGATCGAAACCGGCCCGCGGGCCGAGACGCGTCGCACGGCGAAGCCGCGCGGCGCGACATGACAGAGAGGCGGGCGCCGGCATGGCGGCCCGCGGTTTTTTGACTGAATCGTTGTAACGAAACGAACTATGCAGGCTACCGGAGCATTCATGAAAACGCTGTTCTTGCAGGCCCCTTCGTATGACGGCTTCGACGGCGGAGCCGGCTCGCGCTATCAGGCGAAGCGCGAAATCCGTTCCTTCTGGTATCCGACCTGGCTCGCGCAGCCGGCCGCGCTCGTGCCGGGCAGCCGCGTCGTCGATGCGCCGGCCGACGGCCTGTCGGTCGAGGAAACGCTGAAGATCGCCAACGACTACGACCTCGTGATCATCCACACGAGCACGCCGTCGTTCCCGACCGACGCGATGTTCGCGCAGGATCTGAAGAAGATGAAGCCGTCGATGCTCGTCGGCATGGTCGGCGCGAAGGTGATGGTCGATCCGCACAACTCGCTCACGGCGAGCGAGGCGATCGACTTCGTGTGCCGCGAGGAATTCGACTACACCTGCAAGGAGCTCGCCGAAGGCAAGCCGTTCCCCGAGATCAAGGGCTTGAGCTGGCGCGCGAAGGACGGCTCGATCGAGCACAACGAAGCGCGTCCGATCCTCGAGAACATGGACGAACTGCCGTTCGTCGCGCCCGTCTACAAGCGCGACCTGAAGATCGACAACTACTTCATCGGCTACCTGAACTATCCGTACGTGTCGATCTACACGGGCCGCGGCTGCAAGTCGCGCTGCACGTTCTGCCTGTGGCCGCAGACGGTCAGCGGCCATCGCTACCGCACGCGCTCGGTCGAGAACGTGCTCGCGGAAGCGAAGTGGATTCGCGACAACATGCCGGAAGTGAAGGAACTGATGTTCGACGACGACACCTTCACCGACGACCTGCCGCGCGCCGAAGCCATCGCCATCGGCCTGGGCAAGCTCGGCATCACGTGGTCGTGCAACGCGAAGGCCAACGTGCCGTACAAGTCGCTGAAGATCATGAAGGAAAACGGCCTGCGCCTGTTGCTGGTCGGCTTCGAATCGGGCGACGACCAGATCCTCGTGAACATCAAGAAGGGCGTGCGCACCGATTTCGCGCGCCGTTTCAGCGCGGACTGCAAGAAGCTCGGCATCAAGATCCACGGCACCTTCATCCTCGGCCTGCCGGGCGAGACGCAGGAAACCATCAAGAAGACGATCGAGTACGCGAAGGAAATCAATCCGCATACGATCCAGGTGTCCCTCGCCGCGCCGTATCCGGGCACGACGCTGTACAAGCAGGCCGTGGAAAACGGCTGGATGGAAGAGAACAAGACCATCAACCTGGTCAGCAAGGAAGGCGTGCAGCTCGCGGCGATCGGCTATGCGCACCTGTCGCGCGACGAGATCTACCACCATCTCGAGCAGTTCTATCGCGAGTTCTATTTCCGTCCGTCGAAGATCTGGGAAAT
>NZ_BCPP01001071.1:0-2252 GCF_016586125.1 Burkholderia sp. E168m23 | reverse complement strand
AGCGCGACGAAGCATCGCTCGCGCGCGGCCGGGCGCACGTCGAGAAGGTGTACGACGGCCTCGTCGCGAAAGGGCGGATGACGCCGGCCGCGCACGCGGCGCGTCTCGCGCGCTTCAAGGGCAGCACGTCGTACGACGCGCTCGCGCAGGCCGATGTCGTGATCGAAGCCGTATTCGAGGACATGGCCGTGAAGCAGGCCGTGTTCGCCGAACTCGCGCGCGTGTGCAAGCCGGGCGCGGTGCTCGCGACCAATACGTCGTATCTCGACATCGACGTACTTGCCGCCAGCATCGACCGGCCGGCCGACGTGATCGGCCTGCATTTCTTCTCGCCGGCCAACGTGATGAAGCTGCTGGAGATCGTCGTGCCGGCGCGCGTGAGCCCGGACGTCGTCGCGACCGCGTTCGCGCTGGCCAAGCAGCTGAAGAAGACGCCGGTGCGCGCGGGCGTCTGCGACGGCTTCATCGGCAACCGGGTCCTCGCCGTCTATCGGACAGCGGCCGACTACCTGATGGAAGACGGCGCGTCGCCGTACCAGATCGATCGCGCGGTGCGCGGGTTCGGCTTCCCGATGGGCCCGTTCCAGGTGGTCGACCTCGCGGGCGGCGACATCGGCTGGGCGACCCGCAAGCGCCGCGCGGCGACGCGCGATCCGAACGCGCGCTACGTGGAGATTTCCGACCGGCTGTGCGAGCGCGGCTGGTTCGGGCAGAAGACCGGCCGCGGCTACTACCTGTATCCGGACGGCGCGCGCGTCGGCACGCCCGACCCGGAAGTCGACGCGATCGTCGCGGAAGAACGCGCGAAGAAGGGCGTCACGCCGCGCACCTTCTCCGACGACGAGATCCTGCGCCGCTACCTCGCCGCGATGATCAACGAAGGCGCGAACGTCGTGCACGAGAAGATCGCGCTGCGCCCGCTCGACGTCGACGCGGTGTTCCTGTACGGCTACGGCTTCCCGCGCTATCGCGGCGGCCCGATGCACTACGCGGACACGGTCGGCCTCGCGAACGTGCTCGCCGATATCCGCGCGTTCGCGAAGGAAGATCCGCTGTTCTGGAAGCCGTCGCCGCTGCTCGTCGATCTCGTCGCGCGCGGCGCGGATTTCGCGAGCCTGAACCGCATCGACTGAACACCCACCGCACCCACCGCATTTGCCACGGACCGAAGATGGACCTGAATTTCACTCCCGAAGAGGAAGCCTTCCGCACGGAAGTGCAGCGCTTCCTCGCCGCCGAACTGCCGGCGCGCACCGCGCGCAAGGTGAAGGGCGGCCTGCACCTGACGCGCGACGACATGCGCGAATGGCACGCGATCCTCAATGCGCGCGGCTGGCTCGCGAGCCACTGGCCGCGCGAATACGGCGGCCCCGGCTGGAGCGTCGCGCAGAAATTCCTGTTCGACAACGAATGCGCGCTCGCCGGCGCGCCGCGCATCGTGCCGTTCGGCGTGAACATGCTCGGCCCGGTGCTGATCAAGTACGGCAACGAAGCGCAGAAGCGTCACTGGCTGCCGCGCATTCTCGACGGCACCGACTGGTGGTGCCAGGGTTATTCGGAGCCGGGCGCCGGTTCCGATCTCGCGGCGGTGAAGACGAGCGCGGTGCGGCGTGTGGATGCGCAGGGCGCTCACTACGTCGTGAACGGCCAGAAGACGTGGACCACGCTGGGCCACTACGCGAACATGATCTTCTGTCTCGTGCGCACCGCGACCGACGTGCGCAAGCAGGAGGGCATCAGCTTCCTGCTGATCGACATGAATACGCCGGGCGTCGAAGTGCGCCCGATCATCACGCTCGACGGCGAGCATGAGGTGAACGAGGTGTTCTTCACCGACGTGCGTGTGCCGGTCGAGAATCTGGTCGGCGAAGAGAACCGCGGCTGGACCTACGCGAAATACCTGCTCACGTACGAGCGCACCAACATCGCGGGGATCGGCTTCTCGACCGCTGCCCTCGACCGGCTGCGCGCGGTCGCCGCGAAGGTCACGAAGAACGGCCGGCCGCTCGCGGACGATCCGTTCTTCGCGGCGCGGCTCGCCCGCGTCGAGATCGAACTGGAAAACATGCGCACGACCAACCTGCGCGTGCTGGCCGCGGTCGCGGGCGGCGGCGTGCCGGGCGCGGAAAGCTCGATGCTGAAGATTCGCGGCACGCAGATCCGCCAGGAGATCACCGCGCTGATGCGGCGCGCGATGGGGCCGTACGCGCAGCCGTTCGTCGACGACGCGCTCGACGCCGATTACGACGGCG
>NZ_BCPP01001070.1:0-2253 GCF_016586125.1 Burkholderia sp. E168m23 | reverse complement strand
CCTCGACGAATTTCGTATAACTTCGTATAATGTATGCTATACGAAGTTATTACGGAATCTGACCATAAGCGGTGGCGATTTTCGTCCCAATTTCCCGCCGCGCGTGCGCAAGCCGTGGGTCGAGCAGAAGGATCTGAGCGAGGATATGGCGGCGTAGTGCCATGCGTGATGGCTGCTTGTTTCGCGGGGCTTTCCGGTCAGGGGATGCGTGCAATGTTGCACTATCGGCGCAACGGGCATGGGCGGAGATATGGCGGCCCGCATTCACTAGAAAGGAATGCGAGGCCTGACGAGTCAGGCGAGTTGTATCTTTGCCCGGTCAGGCTCTCTTCAGCAAGCGTTTGACCGCACGCAGTGGTGATGTTATCCGCCAGCTTTTCGACGTCAAGATTTCGATCTGTGATCTACGTAAATCATCGAGTTCTGCGCTGGCGGTCGTCATTTTCGATTCCGTGTCGGCGAGCGCCGCATGGGTCAAGCGCAGTTGCGCCGCGAGTTCTTCCTGTCTGTTAAACGCATCGTCACGCTCGCTGTGGGCGCTTTGCAGTGCTTGGGACCATGCTTGCTGCTGCTGCTCCAATGCGTGAATTGTTTCGTTAAGCGAAGCAATTGTTGCATGCAATGTGTCGGTTGCGCGCTGGTGATCGTGAAGTGCAGCGTCGCTTGCTTTCTCGGACGCTTGTGCCTGGTGGAACTGCCGGTCGAGCTGCCATTCATATCTTAAAAGTGGCGAGATGTCGTCAAGATAAGTGCGCGCGTCTCTGGCGGCAGAGGACAGCAACGTGTTGTCGGCCGGAAGTCTGCATCGTACCGATTCATCGAGTGCGGCGAAAAGCGCCTTGACCTGGCGAGGCGCGGAGTGAAGCAGATTGAGGTCTTCCGCAGCAAATCTGGTGTGCCTGAGGTCGCCGTCGATGAATTCACGGGCGAATGTTGCAGCCTCGGACTCGATTAGCTGCAATCCCAGTTCGGATGAGATTCTCGTCAATTCCGCTTGGGGTGCATCCAGCAGCGCATCATAGCTCATGAGTGTCCGCGTGCTGCCGAAGCTCATCTCGAGTGCGGAAAGAGTGTGAGCGAGCCAAAGGATGTGCGATTTTTCTTCGGCAAATTGGTCGCGCTCCAGGAGCGAGCGTGCAACGCTGATTGGATTGCGAATGGCAATGACGTATACGACGCGGATTTGCAAGCCAGCGAGGACGGGTTGCCAGAACCAAGACAGGCGGGCAATGCGCGGATCCTTGAGCGCAAAAGTCTTGCCACCGCATTTTGCGCGAATCATGGCCGCGGCTTTGACACGGAGCTCGTCGAGTCGGTGCATATCGATCGCGTTCGAGTCGATCGGTGCCATGGTGTCCCAGTCGAAGCCGGCGGCGTGCATGACATCGATGTTGATCTGGTTGACGTCGATATCTTCGAAAAATCCCTTGTCGTTGTTTCCCGCTGCCGCAGGCATGAGTCTCGAGCCGAGATTGGCGCCGAGCGTTTCCATCGCGCGCGTGAGAACGCTTGTTCCGCTACGGTGCATGCCCAAGACCACGATCAAGGTCGGAGTCACGGACGAGGAGTTGAGCATAGAGTGAAACGGACCTATCTATTGAGGGGGGCGTTGCGTTGTCGCTTCCGTAACTGGTGCCGTGGTTCGATGTCGGCAAGGCTGTGCTCAGGCGGCTCTGATGAGCTCCGCGCGGGCATTCCAGGCACAGTTGCACGGTATCCAATGGCTGGCATGTTGAGCCGTGGGTACATTCTAAGCAGACACGGAATGCAGGTACGACTTGAGTACGGTAATTTCAGGGCAAGCCGTTACCATGTGTTACCTGCGAGCAGCATTGACTCGTCGAAGGCCGAATCGTTCCGGCTGGTCAAAACTGCCTAGCTTAGTGTACGGAGAGGGCATAGTATGCGGTCGAGGTGCCGGCTTGTCGTAGTCGAAGCGGCGCTTAAAATGGGGACTGATTTAATGATTGCTGCCGGGCACGCAGGCGTTAAAATATCGGGTCGACCCCGCATTTCAAACGAAAAGCGGGCTTGTACGATTCAGTAACCGTATGAGTGCGTGATTTCATGCATCGGCAGTTGTCCAACCAGCGCTTCGTCATGCAGGCGCGCAGTCGAACCACGGATGAATGTAATAAGCGTGCCCCCCAGCGATGTCGATGGTTTGTCAATCTCCATCGTCGTTTATCACCCCGATACCGTTCAACTTGAGCAGACGCTGGCCAGTCTGGTCGCGGCGCGTGACCGCCTGCG
>NZ_BCPP01001069.1:0-2254 GCF_016586125.1 Burkholderia sp. E168m23 | reverse complement strand
GTCGGATCGCGAGAAAGGCAAGCAAGTGTTGCTGGAATTCGTGTCGGCCAACCCGACCGGCCCGCTGCACGTCGGTCACGGCCGTCAGGCCGCGCTCGGCGACGTGCTCGCGAACGTGATCGCGAGCCAGGGCTACGCGGTGCACCGCGAGTTCTACTACAACGACGCGGGCGTGCAGATCGGCAACCTGGCGATCTCGACGCAGGCGCGCGCGCGCGGCCTGAAGCCGGGCGACGCGGGCTGGCCGGAAGCCGCGTACAACGGCGAGTACATCGCCGACATCGCGCGCGACTACCTGAACGGCGAAACGGTCGCCGCATCCGACGGCGAGCCGGTCAAGGGCACGGGCGACGTCGAGGATCTCGACGCGATCCGCAAGTTCGCGGTCACCTACCTGCGTCGCGAGCAGGACATGGATCTGCAGGCGTTCGGCGTGAAGTTCGACCAGTACTACCTCGAGTCGTCGCTGTACAGCGAAGGCCGCGTCGAGAAGACGGTCGACGCGCTGGTCAAGGCCGGCATGACCTACGAGCAGGACGGCGCGCTGTGGCTGCGCACGACCGACGAAGGCGACGACAAGGATCGCGTGATGCGCAAGTCGGACGGCACGTACACGTACTTCGTGCCGGACGTCGCTTACCACGTGACGAAGTGGGAGCGCGGCTTCACGAAGGTGATCAACATCCAGGGTTCGGACCACCACGGCACGATCGCGCGCGTGCGCGCCGGCCTGCAGGGGCTGCATATCGGTATCCCGAAGGGCTATCCCGACTACGTGCTGCACAAGATGGTCACCGTGATGCGCGACGGCCAGGAAGTGAAGATCTCGAAGCGCGCGGGCAGCTACGTGACGGTGCGCGACCTGATCGAATGGTCGGGCGGCGCGGCCGCGGGCCAGGAAGCGGCCCCCGACCTGATCGACGAGGCAACCATCACGCGCGGCCGCGACGCGGTGCGTTTCTTCCTGATCTCGCGCAAGGCCGATACCGAGTTCGTGTTCGACATCGACCTCGCGCTGAAACAGAACGACGAAAACCCGGTCTATTACGTCCAGTACGCGCATGCGCGGATCTGCTCGGTGCTCAACGAACTGAAGTCGCGCTACAACGTCGACGTCGCGCAACTGCCGGGCGCCGACCTGTCGCAGCTGACGAGCACGCAAGCGGCGTCGCTGATGCAGAAGCTGGCCGAGTATCCGGACATGCTCACGCACGCAGCGAACGAGCTGGCACCGCACGCGGTCGCGTTCTACCTGCGCGATCTCGCTGGCGAATTCCACTCGTTCTACAATGCGGAGCGCGTGCTGGTCGACGACGAGGCGCCGCGCAATGCGCGCGCCGCGCTGCTCGCCGCGACCCGGCAGGTGCTCGAGAACGGCCTGGCGGTGCTCGGCGTATCCGCGCCCGCCAAGATGTAAGGATGTCAGCGCGGCCCCGAACCGGGCCGCGAATGGCTGCGGCAGCGGCCGCCGTCGGATGCGCGTCGTCGGATACCCGCCGCAGCCTTTTCACGATTCTTTTTGCAGGTGACTCAAGCAATGGCACAACCACGCCGAACTTCGAAGCAGTCGAAACAAGCCGGAGGGACATTTCTTGGAATCGTGCTGGGCCTGATCGTCGGCCTCGCAATCGCCGTGGTGGTGGCGCTCTACATCACGCGTTCGCCGTCGCCGTTCGTGTCGAAAGTCGCGCCGCCGCCGGCCGACAACGGCGCGAGCCAGCCGCAGCAGTTCGACCCGAACCGCGCGCTGCAGGGCAAGACGCCCGGCCAGCCGGTGCCGCAGGCCGCGCAATCGGCGCCGCCGAACACCGCGCCCGGCCAGGCCGCGAACCAGACCCAGGGCGGCCTGCTGCCCGAGCCGCAGATCGTCGAAGTGCCGCCGTCGGGTAACACGAACGGCGCCACCGGCTCGAGCAACACCACCGCGTCGAACACGCCGTCGTCGGGCAACGGCGTCGCCGTCGCGCCGAAGCCGGCCGATACCACGCCGCCGCCGAAGAAGACGCAACAGGCGCAGCAACAGCAGCAAGGCGGCGAGGACGACCTCGCCCGCTTCGCCGCGCAGAAGCAGGCGCAACAAGCCGCCGCGCAAAAGCAGCAGCAACAGCAGCAGGCCGCGAACACGCCGAAGCCGACGTCGTCGGCCGGGGCCGCGGCAGCAGCAGCGGCGAAGCCGCCGACCGCGAACGACGCGAACACCGGCTACTTCCTGCAGGTCGGTGCGTACAAGACGGAAGGCGATGCCGAGCAGCAG
>NZ_BCPP01001068.1:0-2256 GCF_016586125.1 Burkholderia sp. E168m23 | reverse complement strand
CGGCGACGGCTCCGCGCCGAGCTGGCCGGCCGACACCTGCACGTTCTGCTCGCGCACGGCCGCGATCACGTCGCTCGCGGTCAGCCCGCGCGACGCGAGCCGGTTCGGGTCGAGCCACAGCCGCATCGCGTAGTCGCCGGAGCCGTACACGCCGACGTCGCCGATGCCGGTGAGCCGCGACAGTTCGTCCTTCACGTGCAGCGTCAGGTAGTTGCGCAGGTACAGCGAATCGCGGCTGTTGTCAGGCGAATAGAGGCTCACGTACATCAGCGGCGTGGGCGACTGCTTCTGCGTGGTCACGCCGTACTGGCGCACCTCGTCGGGCAGGCGCGACAGCGCCTGGCTCACGCGGTTCTGCACGCGCACGGCGGCCGTATCGGGATCGACGCCCTGCAGGAACGTGACGACGACCTGCAGGCTGCCGTCCGACCCGGCAACCGACTTCATGTACATGATGCCTTCGACGCCGTTGATCGCCTCTTCCAGCGGTTCGGCCACCGACTCGGCGATTTCCTTCGGATTCGCGCCCGGGTACGTCGCGCGCACGACGACGCTCGGCGGCACGACTTCCGGATATTCGCCGGCCGGCAGCATCGGAATCGAGATCAGGCCGAGCGCGAAGATGACGATCGACAGCACGACCGCGAAGATCGGCCGGTCGATGAAGAAGCGGGAGAAATCCATCGTCTCGCTCCCGTCAGTGCGCGGCAGGCGCGCCGGCATCGGCCACGGCCTGCGTGCCGGCGCCGGGGTCCGCCGCGGCGCGTGCGGGCAGCGCCTTCGGCTTCACCTACGCGCCCGGATAGTAGATGCGCTGCACGCCGTCCACCACCACGCGGTCGCCCGACTGCAACCCCTTCTCGACGATCCGCTCGCCGTCGAGTTCGCGGCCGATCGTCACGTCGCGGCGCAGCGCCTTGTCGCCCGGGCCGATCACGTATACGTACTTGCGGTCCTGGTCGGTCAGCACCGCCTTGTCGTCGACCAGCAAAGCGTCCTGGTCGCGGCCGCTGACGAGCTGCACGCGCGCATAGAGGCCCGGCGTGAACGTATGGTCCGCATTCGGCAGCCGCACGCGGGCGCGGATCGTGCCGGTTTGCGGATCGAGCCGGTTGTCGAGGAAATCGACGGTGCCCGCATGCGGGAAGCCCGTCTCGTTCGCGAGGCCGACGCGCACCGGATCGGCGCCGATCGCGCGATGCGTCGGATCGGCGCGCCGCGCGTTGTAGCGCAGGTAGCTTTGCTCGTCGCAATCGAAATACACGTAGACGGGGTCCTGCGACACGACGGTCGTCAGCAGCGTGTCGTCCGCCCGCGCGAGGTTGCCGACGGTCGCGACCGCACGGCCGACCCGGCCCGCGATCGGCGCGCGCACTTCGGTGAAGCCGAGATTGAGCTTCGCGTCGGCCACGGCCGCATCGGCCGCCTGCAGATCGGCACGCGCCTGCTCCGCGGTGGCGCGCGCGTTGTCGAGTTCTTCCTGCGACGTCGCATGCGCGTCGATCAGCGTCTGCACGCGCTTCAACTGCACGTTCGCGAGGCTCGCGGCCGCGCGGGCGCGCTGCTGCTGCGCATTCGCCCGGTCGAGCGCGATCCGGTACGGGCGCGGATCGATCTCGAACAGCAACGCGCCCTGCGCGACCACGTCGCCCTCCTTGTACGCGACACGCTGCAGGTAGCCGCTCACGCGCGGCCGCAGTTCGACGGCGTCCACCGCTTCGACGCGCCCGTTGAATTCGTCCGCGAGGCGGATGGTACGCGGCGCGACGGTGGCGACGCCCACTTCGGGAAGCGGCTGGGCCGACGATGTGCCTTTGCCGTCGTGACAGCCCGACAACGCCAGCAACAGGGCGCAGGCCGCGCCCAATGGCGAGGTTCTGCGTAGGGAAAAGGAGAGCATGATGCCTCGCGACGGGTTAAACTGCCGCGTAGCATAAAAGTTGAAGTTAACTTCAAGTCAAGCTTTCCCGGAGGGCGTCATGGGTATCCAGGAAACCCCGCAATGGCCGCTGATGTCGATCCGCGAAGTGGCCGCGCGCAGCGGCGTGCCGGCGTCGACGCTGCGTTTCTACGAGATGCGCGGGTTGATCAAGTCGCACCGCAACGGCTCGAGCCATCGCCACTATTCGCGTGCGGTGCTGCGGCTGATCGCATTCATCGTGTTCGCGCAGAAGATCGGCTATTCGCTCGACGAAATCGCCGAACAGCTCGTCAGCCTGCCCGAGGACGCCGCGCCCAGCAACAAGGACTGGCAGC
>NZ_BCPP01001067.1:0-2259 GCF_016586125.1 Burkholderia sp. E168m23 | reverse complement strand
CAGGCCGGGCTCGTCAACGACGCGTTCGCCGACGATTCGCTCGTGCGGAACGTCGCGATCCGCGCGGTGTTGCTGCAGCGCGCGGCCAATGCCGAGCTACTGCGCGCGCAGGCGCAGAATCAGGCGACGAGCGGCGCGCTGCGCGATACCGCGCTGTACACGCTGCTGTACAAGGAGCTCACGCGTTCGCACTACGCGGATTTCATCGCCGATACCGCACTGGTGCCCGGCGCGCCCGCCGATCCATTGAAGCCGTTCGTCGCAGCCGCCGCGAAAAACGAGGACGGCTACACGTGCCTGTCGGCGCGCGACATCGCCGCGACGCTGCAGCAGAATCCCGCCGATCCGAAAGGGCTGAACTGCCTCGCCGATTTCGTGCGCCTTCATCCGCCCGCGTACGGCCTCGAAACCGAACCGGTGCCGTCGTGGGTCCGCAACGCGTCGAGCACGGCCGCCACGCGCGTGCCGCCGACGCTCGGCGCGGCGCCGTCGCAGTTCGCGGGCAAGCCGTACGAACGGATGTCGAGCTACGTGACGGTGATGGCCGATACGCAGGCGAACCCGAACGACCGCGCGTACGCGTTCTATCGCGCGATCAAGTGCTACGCGCCGGGCGGCTCCAACGAATGCGGCGGCAAGGAGGTGCCGAAGAGCACGCGCAAGCGCTGGTTCGACACGCTGAAGACCGCCTATCCAGGTAGCCCGTGGGCGCAGAAGCTCCGCTACTACTGGTAAGCGCCGCATGAAGCGCATCGCGTGCGTCGCGCTGCTGCTGGCCGCGCGCGTCGCGCTGGGCGGCACCGTCGACGCCGCGCGGTACGACGCATTCTGGCTATGGGCCGGCGTAAAGCCGCAGGCGGTCGTGCACGGTGCGCGCATCGTCTACGTGCTGCAAGGTCAGATCGAAGCGTCGCCGCGGGACGAGTCGCAGGTGCGCGTGATCGCGCAGGGCGTCGCGCTGCCGCCCGCGCCCGACGCGCGCGTGTGGCTCGTCTATCGTGCGCATACGCTGCGCTGGACCCCGCGCGTCACGCAGATCATGCTCGCGCAGCTCGCACGCTGGCGTGCGTCGGGCCGCACGATCGCCGGCATCCAGATCGATTTCGATGCGGGCACGCGCCACCTCCAGGATTACCTCGGATTCCTGCGCACGCTGCGCGAAACCTTGCCCGCCGATTGCCGGCTCAGCATCACGGGGCTGCTCGACTGGAGCAGTCGCATCGATACCGACCAGGTCAACCAGCTCAAGGGCATCGTCGACGAGGTGGTCGTGCAGACCTACCAGGGCCGGCGGACGATCCCCGACTACGCGGCCTATCTGCCGCGCGTCGCGCGGCTGCAACTGCCGTTTCGCATCGGCGTGATCCAGGGCGGCGAGTGGGACGCGCCGCCGTATCTCGCGTCGAATCCGTGGTTCCGCGGCTACGTCGTGTTCCTGCGCAACGGTTAGCGGGCGCCAACGCGGCGCCAACGAAGCGTAACGCCAATCGCCGACACGCTACGCAACACCCGCGATCGTGCCGCCGAGCCCGACGAGCGCAATCGCGAGCAGCGCAAGCGCCGACGACGCCGAGATCCACCGCTGCTTCCGATGAATCGCCGGATGGTTGATCGCGGCCATGTAGCCGGTCATGATCGTGAAATCGACCGCGATCCACAACGTGGCGAGGATCGCGAGGCTCACGCGCGAATCGGGCGTGATGCCGACGAACTGCGGAAAGAACGCGACGAAGAACAGCAGATCCTTCGGATTCGCGATGCCGACGAGGAAGCCGCGCACGACGCCGGGCAACCCGCGCGGCTGTGACGCCGGTTCGCCCGCCGCCGTGCCGTCGCCACTGCGCCCGCGACCGGCGCGCCATTCGCCGACCAGCGTCCGGATCGCGAGCACCGCGATGAACAGGCAACCCGCGACGTGCAGCCCGGCGAGCAGCCGAGCGCTGACCATCACGACGCCGAACACCATCAGCATCGCGCCCGCGATCAGCACGAGGCTCGCCGCATTCGCGCCCACCGCGGTCAGCACGCCTTGACGGAACCCGCGCCGCGCGACCGTGCCCGTGACGAGCATGACGACCGGGCCGGGCGTCGCGATGAGCAGCACGATCGCGGCCAGATAGGCAAACAGCAGCGGGTAATGGAGTGTCATGACAAAAAGTTGTTCGATGAGTCGACAGGCGTGCTCGTCACGGTGGCATCATGGGAGCCACGACGTGGCGAAAAACACGGTGACGAGCAGTATCACGCGCCCGGCCTGTC
>NZ_BCPP01001066.1:0-2261 GCF_016586125.1 Burkholderia sp. E168m23 | reverse complement strand
CGTCTGCGCGTCGATGTCGGCTGCCGGATTCCTGGAGCATCGCCCGGTCATGATCCCGTACTGGAAGACCGCGCGCGAGCGTTGGAGGATTCGCTTCGCCGTCTCACGCACCCCGCGCGCCTCGACCTCGCGAACGATGCTGAGCATCTGCGGCGAGTCGATCTCCGCGATCGGGCGAGCACCGATCTTCGGGAACACGTCGACCTCAAGCGAATTCAGCACCTTCTCCGCGTAGCCGTCGCTCCAGCCCGGGCGCTGGGAGTCGAACCACTCGCGGGCTACCGCTTCGAATGAGTTTGCCGCCGCGATCTCGGCGGCCCGTCTTGCGTCCTTCTTCGCCTCGCCCGGATCGATGCCGGCTGCGATCTGCTCGCGGGCCTCGTCGCGCTTCTTCCGTGCCGTCGCAAGCGTGACGGCCGGATAGACGCCGAGGGCGAGCGTCTTCTGCTTGCCACGGAAGCGGTAGGACAAGCGCCAGTACTTCGCGCCGTTCGGTTGGACGAGCAAGAACATCCCGTTGCCGTCCGTCAGTTTGTATGGTGCCGCGCTGGCCTTAGCGTTCCGCACCTGTATGTCAGTGAGAGGCATTGTTGGTATCTGTGTTGTTGGTATCGGCTGATACCAACAAAAATACCAACACTTTCTCTGGCTGTCACTGAGCAACCTTGGGTAACGATAGGAGCTAGAGCGCCGCCAGACGGGCTTGAGCGGAGAGTTTCTTGGGAATCTTGGGGGAGGTTTGGGGCTTGGCTGGTCCCCCCGACAGGAATCGAACCTGTATCTAGCGCTTAGGAGGCGCTTGTTCTATCCATTGAACTACGGGGAGAGCCATATCCGGGCATTCGCGCAAGAGATGGCGAACCGGACGGCGGTGTGGACAGCGCGCAGAGTATAGCAAACGCGCGGCGCGTCGGCGGGGCGGAATGCACCTCCGACGCGCGTATCGCGTGACCAACCGCGATCGAAACAGAAAATCAGAAATCGACGACGACGAAATCTTCCTTGCCCACGTCGCACAGCGGGCAGCGCCAGTCGGCGGGAATGTCGGCGAAACGCGTGCCGGCCGGGATGCCTTCGTCGGGCAGCCCTTCCGCTTCGTTGTAGACCCACCCGCAAATCAGGCAGACCCAGCTCTGGTATTCGGTTACTTCGCTCATGTTGCGCTCGGGATAATGAAAATTCGGCGATGCCGTCCGTAGCGTGGCCGGCGGACGAAAGGCGCAATGGTACCGGAATTTCGCCTAACGCCTGCGCAACGTCGTTTTAAACGTACGCATCGCGAACAACCGGCGCCGTCGCGTCGGTCGGGCATGCAGTGTATGCTTCGTGAGCCTGTCAATCTGAAGGAGGAAACGATGCTCAACAGAAAGTGGATCGCGGGTGCAGTCTGTGTCGCGGCGCTGGCCGTATCGACGCTCGCGCGCGCCGAGGCGCGTGTGTTCTTCGTCGAGCCGCAGGACGGCGCGACGGTGTCGAGCCCCGTACACGTGAAGTTCGGTCTCGAAGGCATGGCGCTCAAGCCGGCCGGCGACATGACCCCGGATACCGGTCACCATCATCTGCTGATCGACGGCAAGCCGGTGCCGAAGGGCGATGTGATCCCGGCGACCGACCATTCGCTGCATTTCGGCAAGGCCCAGACCGAAACCGACGTGAAGCTGCCGCCTGGCCAGCACACGCTGACGCTGCAGCTCGGTGACGGCGCGCACCGTTCGTACGGTCCCGAACTGAGCTCGACGATCACGATCAACGTGAAATAACCGCACGTCCCGCGCCGACGCTCGCCGCGCCGCGCACGGGATCGGCCGATCGGCCGGCTGCGGGTATCCGGCCGGCGTTCCGCCGTTTACGCGGGCAAGTAAACGACGGCCGGCATCCAAAGCGAAAAGCCGCCCGCAACCCGCTCACGGCACCGCGCCGACGCACTTCAAGCGCAACCTGCGGCGCTCGTCCATCCAGCCAAGCCGATCCCGGCCCGCGCGCCCGGTACAATGGGCGCTTCCGATTTCTCTCTTCGCCGTCTCCCCATGTCGCTCTATTCCATTACCGGCGCGCAGCTCGCGTTCGGTCACGTCGCGTTGCTTGATCACGCGGATTTCTCGCTGGAAGCCGGCGAGCGGGTCGGCCTGATCGGCCGCAACGGCGCGGGCAAGTCGTCGCTGCTGAAGATCGTCGCCGATCTCGCGAAGCCCGACGACGGGCTGGTCACGCGCCAGCAGGAGCTCGTGACGGTCTACGTGCCGCAGGAGCCCGAGTTCGAG
>NZ_BCPP01001065.1:0-2266 GCF_016586125.1 Burkholderia sp. E168m23 | reverse complement strand
GTGATGAAGGCCTCGTCGCGTGGGCCATATGGCGCGTGGTGCGAGTCGGCGACGTAGACGAACGATTCGTCCGGCAGGTGCGCGCGTGCGGCGCGCAGCACCGACAGGCCGCCGAGCCCCGAGTCGAAGATGCCGACAGGGGCGGCGGCGCGCGGCGCGGTAGCGTGGGACGGGTTCGTCATCGTCAGGCGGGCGGCGGGCTGGCGGGCAGGGCGATTACTCGGCCGAACCCATCATCGTCTGCTGATAGTTCTGCAGACCGACCTTGCCGATCAGGTCGATCTGCGTTTCGAGCCAGTCGATGTGCTCTTCGGTGTCGTCGAGGATCTTCTCGAAGATCTCGCGCGACACGTAGTCGCGCACCGATTCGCAGTAGGCGATCGCTTCCTTGCAGGTGGACTGCGAGATCTGCTCGAGCTTCAGGTCGCACTTCAGGATCTCTTCGGTTTCCTCGCCGACGAGCAGCTTGTGCAGGTCCTGCAGGTTCGGCAGGCCGTCGAGCATGAACACGCGCTCGATCAGCCAGTCGGCGTGCTTCATTTCGCCGATCGACTCGTCGTATTCGTGCTTGCCGAGCTTGTCGAGGCCCCAGTGCTTGTACATGCGCGCATGCAGGAAGTACTGGTTGATCGCCGTGAGTTCATTCTTCAGTTGGGCGTTCAGATATTCGATGACTTTCTTGTCGCCTTGCATGGCTGTTCCTTGTTCAGTGGGGCTTCAGAAACCGAACGATAATCGCTCGAACGAGAAAAGCCAAGCCTCGAAGCCTTGTCGGGCCTGCCTTTTGCGTGTAATGAGAATCAGCCTTGAATAACCGGCCGCGCACAATAATGAGAATGAGAAGTAAAAAGGCCGGACTCCTGTCCGGCCTTTCGTTCGATCGCGTTTAAGCGGTGGCGACCGGGATCTTGCCGATCTTCGCCTGCCATTCCTTCGGACCCGTCTGGTGCACCGACGTGCCCGACGAATCGACGGCGACCGTCACCGGCATGTCCTGCACGTCGAACTCGTAGATCGCTTCCATGCCGAGGTCTTCGAACGCGAGCACCTTCGCGCCGCGGATCGCCTTCGATACGAGGTAGGCCGCGCCGCCGACCGCCATCAGGTAGGCCGCCTTGTGCTTCTTGATCGCGTCGATCGCGACTGGGCCGCGTTCGGCCTTGCCGACCATCGAGATCAGACCCGTCTGAGCGAGCATCGTCTCGGTGAACTTGTCCATGCGCGTGGCCGTCGTCGGGCCGGCCGGGCCGACCACTTCGTCGCGCACCGGATCGACCGGGCCGACGTAGTAGATCACGCGGTTCGTGAAATCGACCGGCAGCTTCTCGCCCTTCGCGAGCATGTCGGCGATGCGCTTGTGCGCGGCGTCGCGGCCGGTGAGCATCTTGCCCGACAGCAGCAGCGTCTGGCCCGGCGTCCAGCTTGCGACTTCTTCCGGCGTCAGCGTGTTCAGGTCCACGCGCTTGCTGGTTTCCGTGTTCGGTTCCCACTGCACCTTCGGCCAGGCGTCGAGCGACGGCGCTTCCAGCTTGGCCGGGCCCGACCCGTCGAGCACGAAGTGCGCGTGGCGCGTGGCCGCGCAGTTCGGGATCAGCGCGACCGGCTTCGACGCCGCGTGCGTCGGCGCCGCCATGATCTTCACGTCCAGCACGGTCGCGAGGCCGCCGAGGCCCTGCGCGCCGATGCCGAGCGCGTTGACCTTCTCGTGCAGTTCCACGCGCAGTTCCTCGACCCAGTCCTTCGGGCCGCGCGCGATGATTTCCTGGATGTCGATCGGCTCCATCAGCGATTCCTTCGCCATCAGCATCGCCTTCTCGGCGGTGCCGCCGATGCCGATCCCGAGCATGCCCGGCGGGCACCAGCCGGCGCCCATCGTCGGGACCGTCTTCAGCACCCAGTCGACGATCGAATCGGACGGGTTCAGCATCACGAACTTCGACTTGTTCTCCGAGCCGCCGCCCTTCGCCGCGACCTGCACGTCGACCTTGTCGCCCGGCACGATCTCGTAGTGGATCACGGCCGGCGTGTTGTCCTTCGTGTTCTTGCGGGCGCCTTCCGGCGGATTGACGATCGACGCGCGCAGCACGTTGTCCGGGTGCGTGTAACCGCGGCGCACGCCTTCGTTGATCATGTCGGTGAGGCCCATCGTCGCGCCGTCCCAGCGCACGTCCATGCCGACCTTCACGAAGATCGTCACGATGCCGGTGTCCTGGCAGATCGGGCGCTTGCCTTCCGCGCACATGCGGCTGTTCGTGAGGATCTGCGC
>NZ_BCPP01001064.1:0-2269 GCF_016586125.1 Burkholderia sp. E168m23 | reverse complement strand
GACGCGGCTTCCGGGCACAACCCGAGCTGCGCGAACGGCAGCGAGAACGTCGCGGTGTCGGCCGCGTAGACCAGATCGCAGTGCAGCAGCATCGTCACGCCGACGCCGACCGCGATGCCCGGCACCGCGGCCACGACCGGCTTGCTCGCGCTGCTGATCCGCGCCAGGAACTGGAACACCGACGCGGTATCGTCCTGCGGCGGCGCCTTCAGGAAATCCTCGAGATCGTTGCCCGCGCTGAAATTGCCGTCGCTGCCGCGCAGCAGGATCACGCGCGTCGCCTTGTCTTCCTGCGCGTCGGCGAGCGCATCGGCCATCGTCTGGTACATCGCCGCCGTCAGCGCATTCTTCTTCGCCGGGCGCGCGATCGTGATCGTCATCACGCCGTCGGCGCGTTCCACTTGAATGTCGGCCACAACCGTCTCCTTGAACTGTCTCTACCGGAATGAAAAAACGGTGCGCGAGCTCGTGGCCCGCGCACCGTCGTCGCTTCTCGTCGTGTCCCGCTTACAGGCGTTCGATGATGCCCGCCGCACCCATGCCGGTGCCGACGCACATCGTGACCATCCCGTACTTCAGGTTGCGGCGGCGCAGGCCGTGCACGACGGTCGCCGCGCGGATCGCGCCGGTCGCGCCGAGCGGGTGGCCCAGTGCGATCGCGCCGCCCATCGGGTTGACCTTCGACGGATCGAGGCCGAGATCGCGCATCACCGCCAGCGATTGCGCGGCGAACGCTTCGTTCAGCTCGATCCAGTCGAGATCGTCCTGCTTCAGGCCCGCGGCCTTCAGCGCGGCCGGAATCGCTTCCTTCGGACCGATCCCCATGATTTCCGGCGGCACGCCGCGCACCGCGAAGCTCACGAAGCGCGCGAGCGGCGTCAGGTTGAATTCCTTCAGCACCTTCTCCGACACGACGAGCAGCGCACCCGCGCCGTCCGACGTCTGCGAGCTGTTGCCGGCCGTGACCGAGCCCTTGTTCGCGAATACCGTGCGCAGCTTCGCGAGACCTTCGAGCGACGTATCCGCGCGCGGACCTTCGTCGAGCTTGATCTCGCGCGTCTTCACGTCGACCTCACCGGTCGCGAGGTTCGGGAACCGCTCGGTGATCGTGTACGCAGCGATTTCGTCGCCGAACTCGCCGGCCTGCTGCGCGGCGAGCGCCTTGCGGTGCGACTCGACCGAGAACGCGTCCTGGTCGTCGCGGCTCACCTTCCACTGTTCGGCGACGCGCTCGGCCGTCAGGCCCATCCCGTACGCGATGCCGAAGTCTTCGCTGCGATCGAAGATGTGCGGCGACATCGACGGCTTGTTGCCCATCATCGGCACCATGCTCATCGATTCGCAGCCGCCCGCGAAGATCGCGTCCGATTCGCCCACACGGATGCGGTCGGCCGCCATCGCGAGCGCGGTGATGCCCGACGCGCAGAAGCGGTTGACCGTCACGCCGCCGACCGTCTGCGGCAGCCCGGCGAGCAGCGCGCCCATGCGCGCGACGTTCAGGCCCTGCTCGGCTTCCGGAATCGCGCAGCCGATGATCGCGTCCTCGATCACCTTCGTGTCGAGACCGGGCACCTGCGCGACGGCCGACTTGATCGCGTGAACCAGCAGCTCGTCGGGGCGCGTGTTCTTGAAGACACCGCGCGGGGCCTTGCCGATCGGCGTGCGGCTGGCGGCGACGATGTATGCGTCTTGCAGTTGTTTGCTCATTTCAGACTCCTTGTCTGCTCGCTCAGTTACGCACCGGCTTGCCGGTCTGCAACATGCCCATGATCCGTTCCTGCGTCTTCTGCGTACCGAGCAGCTCGACGAACGCGCGGCGCTCCAGCGCGAGCAGCCATTCTTCGTCGACGAGGCTGCCGGCTTCGACGTCGCCGCCGCACACGGCTTCGGCGATGCGGCTCGCGATCAGGTAGTCGTGGTCGCTGATGAAGCGGCCGTCACGCATGTTGACGAGCGATGCCTTGATCGTCGCGATCGCCGAACGGCCCGCGACCGGCACGTCCTTCGCGCGCAGCGGTGCGCGGTAGCCGGTGTCGGCCAGCGCACGCGCTTCCTTCTTCGCGGTGTCGAGCAGTTCGAACACGTTGAAGACGATCGTGTCGGACGGCTTCACGTAGCCCATCGCCCGTGCGTCGTGCGCGGACGCCGACACCTTCGCCATCGCCGCGTTCTCGAACGACTTCGTGACGAACTTCAGGATGTCGGTGGTCGCGTTCGCGGCCGTCGCGGCGTCCGCCGCGCGCAGCGCCGCTTCCTTCAGGCCGCCGCC
>NZ_BCPP01001063.1:0-2274 GCF_016586125.1 Burkholderia sp. E168m23 | reverse complement strand
TCGATATTGAGGCGGCTATGCGGCGTTGCATGCGCAACTGAATGAAAAATCCGGGAGTCAAGTCAAACAAAATGTTTTATGTTTCGCCGGAACCCTTGTCCCGTCTGTCGCGCGCGGATTATCTCCATGAAATGTTCAGTGGTTTGATCGGGCGCTTCACATGGGGAAAACGATAATGATAAAAATACCGCACTGCGGCAGAATCTGGAGACGCCTCTCCAGAGCATGACGGCCCGGCTCGCAGCCGGCACGCCGCGCGCGAGCAGGATTTCACGATTGACGCTCACGAATCACCGGTAAGGCAGGTAATGACAGCATCGAAAAATTCGTCGACGTCCGCGCATGCGGGCACTTCCGCGGGCAGCACCGGTTTCGATCCGGCCGCCCAGCCGATGCAGCAGATGTTCGAGTCGTGGTTGAACGCGTGGCGTGGTTTTGCCGATCCGGCGCGTGCCGCGACGGCCTCGGCCACCGTCAATCCGTTCGCGACATTCCAGTTCCCGACGTCGTTTCCGTTTCAACTGCCGTCGATGCCCGACTTCGGCGCGATGGCGTCGCCGTTCGCGGGGCTGAAGCTGCCGGTCGCCGCGATTCCGCCCGAACGGCTCCAGGCATTGCAGGCCGACTACGCGCGCGATTGCATGACGCTGATGCAGCAGGCGGCCGCCGCGAAGCTCGAGTCGCCGGAGTTGAAAGACCGCCGCTTCAGCGGCGACGCATGGAAGGCGTCGCCCGCGCATGCGTTCGCGGCTGCGTGGTATCTGCTCAACGCGCGCTATCTGCAGGAACTGGCCGACGCGCTTCAGACCGATCCGAAGACGCGCGAGCGCATCCGCTTCACGGTCCAGCAATGGACGGCCGCCGCCGCGCCGAGCAACTTCCTCGCACTCAATCCCGATGCACAGAAATCGATCCTCGAGACGCAGGGCGAAAGCCTGCGGCAGGGGATGATGAACCTGCTCGGCGACCTGCAGCGCGGCAAGATTTCGCAGACCGACGAATCGCAGTTCGTGGTCGGCAAGAACCTCGGGTGTACCGCGGGCGCGGTCGTGTACGAGAACGACCTGATCCAGCTGATCCAGTACACGCCGAAGACGGACAAGGTGTTCGAGCGGCCGCTGCTGATCGTGCCGCCGTGCATCAACAAGTTCTACATCCTCGACCTGCAACCCGAGAATTCGCTCGTCGCGCACGCGCTGTCGAACGGCCATCAGGTATTCCTCGTGTCGTGGCGCAACGCGGATGCGTCGGTCGCGCACAAGACGTGGGACGACTACATGAACGAAGGGCTGCTCGCGGCGATCGACGCGGTGCAGCAGATCAGCGGCCGCGAGCAGATCAACACGCTCGGCTTCTGCGTCGGCGGCACGATGCTCGCGACCGCGCTCGCGGTGCTCGCCGCCCGCGGCGAACATCCGGCCGCATCGATGACGCTGCTCACCGCGATGCTCGACTTCACCGACACGGGCATCCTCGACGTGTTCGTCGACGAGGCGCACGTGCAGATGCGCGAGCAGACCATCGGCGGCAAGAACGGTACGCAACCGGGGCTGATGCGCGGCATGGAGTTCGCGAACACGTTCTCGTTCCTGCGGCCGAACGATCTGGTGTGGAACTACGTCGTCGACAACTACCTGAAGGGCCGCACGCCCGCGCCGTTCGACCTGCTGTACTGGAACAGCGATTCGACGAGCCTGCCGGGCCCGATGTACGCGTGGTACCTGCGCCATACCTATCTCGAAAACAAGCTGCGCGAACCGGGTGCGTTGACCGTGTGCGGCGAATCGGTCGACCTGTCGCTGATCGACGTGCCGACCTTCATCTACGGGTCGCGCGAGGATCACATCGTGCCGTGGCAGACCGCCTACGCATCGACGTCGATCCTGTCGGGTCCGCTGAAATTCGTGCTCGGCGCATCGGGGCACATCGCGGGCGTGATCAATCCGCCGGCGAAGAAGAAGCGCAGCTACTGGGTCAACGAGGGCGACCTGCCCGAATCCGCGGACGACTGGTTTGCCGGGGCGACCGAGCAGCCGGGAAGCTGGTGGACGACGTGGGTCGAGTGGCTCGACGCGTACGGCGGCCGCAAGGTCGCGCCGCCGGCCCAGCCGGGTTCCGCGCAATTCCCGGTGATCGAGCCGGCGCCCGGGCGCTACGTGTTGCAGCGCGATTGACGAAAACCGGACAGCGGCGCACGCTGTCCGGTGCACCGCAGTTTTTTTAACAGGGCCGGTAACGATGCGCCGTGTCGTGCGGGCCTGGAGGAAAGGGAAA
>NZ_BCPP01001062.1:0-2276 GCF_016586125.1 Burkholderia sp. E168m23 | reverse complement strand
GTCATCGGCGCGTGCATCGCGTTCGCGAGCGACGCGCTCAGGTGATCGGCGTCCTTCGACAGATAGACGGTCATCAGCGGCAGGAAGAACGCCTTCACGCCCCAGCCGGCCAGCATCTCGCGCACCGGCTTCCAGCTCGCGGGCTGCTCGCGGCGAAACAGGAAGCGGCCCCACAGCAGGTACGCGTCGTCGGTCTCGCGCTGATGGCGGTCCATCCACGCGAAGTAGAACGGCGCGGCGACGATCACGTACGGCGCGAGCGAGCGCAGCAGCGACCAGAACGGAAGGTAGAACGCGCCGTGGTATTCGGGCAGCAGCCAGTAGATCGCGCCGATGCCCGCGTAGATCGACGTCAGCGCGCCGAGCCGCGTCGCGACGCGCGCGATGCCGAGCGGCCGGACGGCCTGCCGCGACAGCCCCGCGCTCGGGCGCAGGTAGACGCGCGAGATGAAGAGTTCGTGCAGCGCGATCGTGCCGATGATCGCGAGGCTCGCGATGACCGCGCGCGTGGCCGCGTCGAGCGCCGGGTGATCGCGCGTGATCCACAGCGCGAAGAGTCCGGCCGTGATGCCGAGCAGGCCGGCGCGGAACGGCGTGGCGGAACGGGGTGGGCGGTCCGGGGCAGCGACGATGCCGTCGAGCGTGGAGTTCATGATCGGATCCTCGTAGGGATGAGGGCCGGCGCCCCCGCTTGGCGGGTGACGCCGGCCGTCGGCCGGGCTTTGTATGGATGCGCGCCCGGCCATTGGCCTGTCGTTCTGATACGTGATGCGCTACCGCTTACTTCTTGGTGCCGGCGCCCAGCAGACCGCCGAGCAGGTTGGTCACCGGCGACAGCAGGTTGCCGGTGCCGCCCGCGGCGGCGCCGCCCGTGCTGCCGGTCAGGCCGGTCACCACGGAGCCGCTGCCGCCCGGCGTCGTCACGGTGCCTGCTGCGCCGCCGGGGCTGACCGTGCCGGTGGCGCCGGCCGAGCCGGCCGGCGTGCCCAGCGCACCCGTGAGCGTGCCGACCGGGCCGCTCGTCAGCACCCCGCCGAGCGTGCCGGACAGGTTGCCGCCCGGCGTCGTGACGGTGCCGGTGAGGCTCGCGCCGAGCGGCGTCAGCGAGTTGACGAGATTGGTGACCGGCGCCAGCAGGCCGCCGAGGCCTGCGCCACCCGTACCGCTGGTGCCGCCGGTCCCGCTCGTTCCGCCCGTGCCGCTGGTGCCGCTCGAACCGATGCCGCCGAGTGCGCCCGTCACCGTCCCGAGCAGGCCGGTGATCGGTGCGAGCGGGCCGCCGCTGCTGGTGCCGCTGGTGCCGCCCGAACCGCTCGAGCTGCCGCCGCCGAGGCCGCCCGTCAACGTGCCCAGCAGGCCCGTGATCGGCGCGAGCGGATTGCTGCCGCCCGTGCCGCTGCTGGAGCTGCCCGCGTTGTTGTCGTGGACGAGGCCGCCCGTCGACGTCACCGTGTTGCCGAGCTGCGTCACGACGCCGCCGAGGCCCGCGCCGACCGGGTTGTCGGTCGCGCCGCCGACCTTCGTGCCCGCGAGCCCGAGGCCGCTGCCGAGCGTGCTCAGCAGGCCGTTGAGCGGCGTGCCGAGCAGCGTCACGCCGCCGAGCGTCTGCGTGGCGCCCGGCGTCGTGACGCCGCCGGTCAACGTGTTCGTGATCGGGTTGATCACCTTGCCGAGCTGCGTTTCGAGCTGCTGGACCGGCGAGCTGTTCAGTGCCGTGTTCAGCGCCGATGCGGTCGAGTTGACCGCGGTGCCGACCGTGTTGACGAGGCTGCCGACCAGGGTCGTCGCGGGCGCGAGCGGCGACAGCGGACCGGTGCCGAGGCTCGTCACGGCATTGCCGAGGTTGTTGACCGCGCCGCCGGCGCCGGTCAGCAGGCCGGTGGTCGACGTGATCGTCGGCCCGAGCGGGTTCGCCGACACGCCGATCGAACCCAGGCCGGCCGCGATGCCGTTGCCGAGCGATTGCACGCCGTTGCCGAGGCTGCCGACCGCGTTGCCGATGCTGGTGGCCGTCGTCGGGTTCGTGCCGGGAATCTGCACGCCGCCGATCTGACCGCCGCCGTTTACGACCGTCGTACCGAGCGCCGTCACGAGGTTGCCGGATTTCTGGAGGACATTGCCGAGCGGGGTAACGCCGGTGCCGGAGGTGCCGGACGTACCTGAGGTGCCGGAAGTACCTGAGGTGCCGGAAGTGCCCGAGGTACCGGAGGTGCCCGAGGTACCGGAGGTGCCCGAGGTGCCGGACGTGCCGGACGTGCCCGAGGTGCCCGAGGTGC
>NZ_BCPP01001061.1:0-2282 GCF_016586125.1 Burkholderia sp. E168m23 | reverse complement strand
CCGCGACGTTCCAGGGCGCCGGCACTCAGGACGCGAACCTGAACACGCAGATCGTGAACTCCGGCAAGGGGAAGGTGCGGGTAGTCGTGACGGCGAACGGCAAGCCGTCGAAGATCGGCTCGCGTCAGGTCGACATCTTCAAGAAGACCTACTTCGGGCTGGTCGGATCGGAAGATGGCGGCGACGGCGACTACAACGACGGGATTGCGATCCTGAACTGGCCGCTGGGTTGAGTCGCGGCAGCCTGACGCGCGTCGCCACGCCGCCCGGCGTGGCGATGGGCCGGCGAGCGTCCGTCATCTGCGAGCCCCCGGCCCGCGCCGCAATGATGCGATCGGCCGCGACGATACGCGCCAAGGCCGATCGCTCCGCGCATCCTCGCCCGTCGAATCACCACGCCCACCGGACGCCGGCATTACCAGTGATCGTGCGCTGATGCTCGCCACCGAGGTTCGTCAGGTAGCTGACCGTCGCATACACGCTGCCGCGCTTCGTCAGCTGCGCGACGAGCCCCGCGCCGATCTGCCCGGCCGTCTGCCCGACTTGCGTGCCGATCGTCGTCGAGCCGCCGAACGTCGTCCTGTCATCGCTGCCGAACGAACGCAGCACGTTCACGCGCAAGTACGGCTTCCAGCTCACGCCGTTCGCATCGAACGCGTATTGCAGCCGCGCGCCGATCCGGCCGAGGAACGTGTTGCCGTTGTTCCACGTGACGTCCGACACGCCGTCGTTGAATCGGGCCAACGACAGCCATTGCCACAGCAACTGCGCCTGCGGCTCCAGCGTCAGCCCATAGCCGAGCGAGATCGGCACGCCCGCTTCGACCGAACCGGTGACCGCGTTGCCGTCCGTCGAACCACTCACATTGTTGTTCGAATGCGTGCGTACGGTCAGCACGCTTCCCATCACCACTGCGTCCGTATACCAGCCGCCCGGGCCAATGTGTGTCCAGTATCCGCCGAGGTTGTACGCATTCACCTGCAGCGAACCCACGCCCAGATCCGGCTGCGCGAGCGCAAAACCGTTCACGTCCCCAATCGCGCGCGAGAATCCGAGGAAGAAGCCGTAGTGGTTACGGTGTCCGCTCGGTCGGTTGTCCGCATAGAGATCCTGCCCGACCTGCATCCCCCATACCGTTCCGTCATAGGACGGCGTCACATCGCCATTCTGCTTGATGTTGCTGTAGCCGCCCCATACACGTGACCACGACACGGGCACCGAGCCGTTTTCGGCCAGCAGTCCCTGTTCGCCCTGGCGATCATGGAAGGTATCGATCTGCAGCAATCCAAGCTGGCGCGCGACAGCCGGCACTTCCGAGTACAGCGGGACTTCGGGACGGTAAACAGGTTCCGGCTTGGCGTCGGGCGCCGCGTTCTTGACAGCCTCGACGATCGATTCCGGCGTACCGTCGGCAACACTGAATGGCGGTTGCTGCGTTGGCTGATCCGGCCGCGGAGGAACCGTGCTGCGCAGATACCAGTCCTCCCCCGTCAAGGCGGTAACCCCGCCTTTCACCAGATAATAGGAGTAAGCGCCAGCGCTGACCGTACCGCCCGCCAACGTAAACGCGTTACCCGTATTCGCAAAGTTCACGGCGTAAACCAACCGAATACCGTCGGACTTGGTCAGCGCACCGGCACCACCGACGTTCGTTACGTTCAGTGTCGTCTTGCCGCTTGCCGTCGCCACTGCCGGCACACCGCCGATCAGCAGCGTGTCCGATGGCGCACCGTCGCCGGCAAGCGTCGTATTCATGTTGACCGCTCCATTCTGCCCGACATAATTGCCCGACACGGCCAATCCGTTACCGACAACGCGCCCACGGAGCTCCACAACTCCCGCATTCGTCAGGGTTCCGAATATCCGGAAGTCTCCCGGCAAACTGCTGGCCAGACTGGGCAGCGCATTCGCGACTGAAATCGTGCCATTGTTCGTCACGTTACCCGTCACACTGCCATACCCGCCAAGCGTCGCACCGGGCGCAATGGTCAAGGGGCCACCGCCCCGCAGACCCGCCGCCGCATCGAGATCACCGACAATGAGCGTGCCGGCAGCCACGTTCGTTCCGCCCGAATACGTGCTGTGTACGCCATTCAATGTCAGCGTGCCGTCTCCCAGCTTGGTGAGTCCGCCCGAACCCGTGATGTCCTGCATGATCGTCGTGTTGAACCCCTGCGTATCGATCGCGCTGTTGTTCGAAGTGGTCGAGATCGCGCGGCTCGACGCGAGATTGAACGCGCTGCCGAACTGCAGCGTGCCGCCGTTGAAAGTCAGTCTTCCCG
>NZ_BCPP01001060.1:0-2283 GCF_016586125.1 Burkholderia sp. E168m23 | reverse complement strand
ACGCCGCAGCCGGGCTCGGTGCGGCTCGCGCCCGGCGAGCGCATCGAGCTGCCGTTCGTCGCCGAATACTGGCTGCTGCGCTACAGCGACGTGATTCCGCGTCCGTACGTCGTCGTCGACGGCGCACCGCCGGCCGTGCTGCGCTACAACGACACCGACAACGAGCTGCGCTACGTCGAATCGCTGCCGGCCGACGCGCAGAACAACTCGACCGGCAACGCGCCGCCGGTGGCCGCACGACCCGATCCGGGCCGCGCGCTGCCCAGCGTGAAGCGCGAACTGCCGCTGCCCGGCACGCTCGAGCTGCGCGGCGTCGAACTCGCGCTGCAGGATCTGCCGGACGCGCAGGTCGCGGCGCTGCACGAGCGCGCGACGACCCTCGGGCTCGACGGCGCTCGCGTGCCGGTGCGCGGCTTCGTCGCGCCGCGCCGGCTGCCGGCCGACATCGCGACACCGGGCGGCTATCGGCTCGCGATCGGGCCGCGCGGCGTGCTGATCGAAGGCTACGATCGCGCGGGCCTCTACTACGGCGTACAGACGCTCTACTCGCTCGCGCCGGCCGGCGGCGGCCCGATCCCGGCGATGCTCGTCGAGGATGCACCGCGCTTCACGCATCGCGGCATGCACGTCGACCTCGCGCGCAACTTCAAGCAGCCGGCGACGCTGCGCCGCCTGATCGACCAGATGAGCGCGTACAAGCTCAACCGCCTGCACCTGCATCTGTCCGACGACGAAGGCTGGCGCATCGAGATTCCCGGCCTGCCCGAGCTGACCGAGATCGGCTCGCGCCGCTGCCACGACCCGAGCGAGACGCGCTGCCTGCTGCCGCAGCTCGGCTCCGGCCCCGACAATCGCTCGGGCGGCGGCTACCTGACGCGCGACGACTACGTGGCGCTCGTGCGCTATGCGGCCGCGCGCTTCGTGCAGATCATCCCCGAGATCGACATGCCCGCGCATGCGCGCGCGGCCGTCGTGACGATGGAGGCGCGCTACCGGCGGCTGCATGCGGCGGGCCGCGAGCAGGAAGCGAACGCGTACCGGCTGCTCGACCCGCCGGACACGACGAACCTGACGACGGTGCAGTTCTACGATCGGCGCAGCGACCTGAACCCGTGCGTGCCGGGCGCGCTCAACTTCGCGTCGAAGGTGATCCGCGAGATCGCGGCGATGCACGCGGACGCGCAGGCGCCGCTGCAGACCTGGCACTACGGCGGCGACGAAGCGAAGAACATCTTCCTCGGCGGCGGCTTCCAGGCGCTCAACGGCACCGATCCGAACAAGGGGCGCATCGATCTCGCCGCGCAGGACAAGCCGTGGGCACGGTCGCCGGCTTGCACGGCGCTGCTCCAGCGCGGCGAGATCAAGTCGATCGACGAGCTGCCGACGCGTTTCGCGAAACAGGTGAGTGCGGCGGTCAACGCGAACGGGATCGGCACGATGGCCGCGTGGCAGGACGGCATCAAGCATGCGAACGGGCCGCAGGATTTCAGCACGCGCCACGTGATGGTGTCGCTGTGGGACACGATCTTCTGGGGTGCGTCGGACAGCGCGCGCGACCTGAGCGGCAAGGGCTACCAGACGGTGCTCGCGCTGCCCGACTACCTGTACTTCGACTTCCCGTACACGCTCAATCCGCGCGAGCGCGGCTACTACTGGGGCTCGCACGCGACCGACGAGTACAAGGTGTTCTCGCTCGCGCCGGAGAACCTGCCGCAGAACGCAGAAGTGATGGGCGACCGCGACGGCAACCCGTTCGAGGTGACGGGCACGGGCCCCGCGCCGCGCATCGAAGGCATGCAGGGCCAGGCGTGGGGCGAGGTGATGCGCAACGACACCTTCCTCGAATACATGACCTATCCGCGGCTGCTCGCGCTGGCCGAGCGCGCGTGGCACCGGGCCGACTGGGAGCTGCCGTATGCGGCCGGCGTGCGCTTCAAGCGCGGCGACACGCATCATGTCGACATCGCCGCGCTGCAGCGCGACTGGGCCGGCTTCGCGACGCTGCTCACGCAACGCGAATTGCCGAAGCTGGAGCGCGCCGGGGTCGGCTACCGGAAGCCGACCTTCACGCTGACGAATCCGTGAACGGGTGAACGGCCAGGCAGTTGAGCGGCAGGCGATGCGGACCCACGCATCGCTTATCGCACACTTATCGCACACGGCCTTCGCCAAAGCAAAAACGGCTTGCGACGCACACGTCGCAAGCCGTTTTCCTTTGACCTCTGTTGACCGCCGGCCCGTATCCGCCGCGCGGATCGATCAGGCCGGCCTCACCGCATCACG
>NZ_BCPP01001059.1:0-2286 GCF_016586125.1 Burkholderia sp. E168m23 | reverse complement strand
TGCCGCGCGATACACGCGAAGGCCCGTCGCGCAAGGCTCGGCGGACGGTGGTGACGAGCGGGAAACACGGGAGGCGGCGGCTGGCGAGCGGCCGCGCCATCGGGAAGCCATGCGTGTGTGTTTGCAGCGCCGACCCGGCGTGAACGATGAAGGGGCCGAGCCGCCACGACGGGGGGCGGGCATTCCGCAAGCCGCGCCTGACCATGGCCTGACGATGAACCGGTAATCCTGGAATTCGGGACGCCGATGCGCGCTCGGGCGAACGGCGCGGGCGGTGCCCGCCGCTAACCGGCGACGGCCACGGCCGGCCGCCACCACGTGTTGATAGAGAAAGAGAAGCGCTCAGATCCCCGCTTTCGGCGCATTCAGGATCAGCCGCAGCCCGAGCAGCGTGATCGCACCGGCCGCGATGCGGTCGACCCACTTCTTCGCGCGCAGGTAGAGTTCGCGCGGCCGGCGCGTCGAGAAGCACAGCGCGACGAGCGTGTACCAGCCGAATTCGACCGCGAACACGAGCGGCGGCAGCGCGAGATAGCACCACAGCGGCGGGTGCTGCGGGAGCAGCGCCGCGAAGATGCTGCCGTACCAGATCGCCGTCTTCGGGTTGCTGAGCTGGGTCGTGAGGCCGGTCCAGAACGACTTGCGCGCGCTGCCGCCGGCCATCGCCTGCGGATCGTCCATCGCGATCGGCCGGTCGGCGCCGCGCCAGATCTTCGACGCCATGTAGATCAGGTACACGCCGCCCGCGACCTTGAGGCCCACATACAGCCATTCGACGGCCTGCAGCAGCGTGTAAAGCCCGGCCAGCGCGACGCCGCCGAACACGATGCCGCCGATGCCCATGCCGAGTGCGGTGGCCAGCCCGTCGCGGCGCGATAGCCCGATCGAGTTGCGGGCCACCAGCACGAAGCTCGGGCCCGGAATCATCGCGCCGAGAAACAGCGCAGCGAGGATGGCGAGTACGGCAGCCGATGCGGTCATCGAAGTCTCCTGGGTGAGCGACGCCGCTGCGCCGGCGCCTGCGTGTCGTTTCCGACGGTCGAGCCGCTGATTCTGGCACGCTTCGCGCATGGCCGAAAGCGGCCGTGCGCTGCTATGCTGGCCCTCTTTCCTGTCATCTCGCGCCGCCCCATGATCGCGATCCGCGCCGCCCGCTATCCCGACGATGCCGCCGCCGTCGAAGCGATCTTTCGCGAGTACGTCGCGAGCCCGACCGTCAGCCTCGCTTTCCAGGACTACGAGCCGGAAATCGCCGCGCTGCCCGGCAAATACGCGGCGCCGCGCGGGCAGCTGCTGCTCGCGTGGCGCGGCGAGCGCGTGGTCGGCTGCGCGGCGTTCCGCGAAATCGACGCGGCGACCTGCGAGATGAAGCGCGTGTACGTGCGGCCCGACGCACGCGGGCTGAACGTCGGCCGCCAGCTCGTCGAACGGCTGCTGCGCGACGCGAAGGCGGCCGGTTACGCGCGCATGTGCCTCGACGTGCTGCCCGAGTTCGTCGCCGCCCGGCAACTGTATGCGTCGCTCGGCTTCACGCCCGCGCCGCCCGTCGCGTTCAATCCGGTGCCGGGCACGGACTTTCTCGGGCGCGATCTGTAACGTCGCGCGGCTCATCCCCCTTTTTCTCCTTTCGACCGGACCGCCCGCCATGCGCGCTCTTCGCCTTTCCGCCCTGCTGCTCCCGCTGCTTGCCGCATTCCCGCTCAGCGTCCGCGCCGACACCCTGCCGAAGTCGATCGCCGCGCACCTGCCACCCGGCTACCAGCCGCTGCTCGCGCAAGCCGGCCCCGATGTCGACAACGGACGCCACAGCTTTCTCGTCGTCGTGCATCGCGCGGTCGACACGCGCGACCAACCATCGCCGCGCCCGCTGCTGATCTACGAGGAACAGGCCGACCACACCTACCGGCTCGCCGCCCGCAACGACCAGGTCGTGCTGCGTGCGAACGAAGGCGGCCAGTGCGACCCGTTCGATCCTGAAGATGCCGCCGACAACGGCTTGTCGGTGAAGGGCCGCTATTTCACCGTGCAGAACTTCGTCGCGTGCGGCCAGCACTGGACCGACTACATCACGTTCCGCTACGACCCGCGCACGCACGGCTGGCTCTTTTCGAACCAGATCGTCACCGAATCGTTTCCGCTCGACGACCAGCCCGACCACGTCACCGTCACGCGCGCCGACGCGCACCGGCCAGTGTCGTTCGGGCAGTGGAAACGCAAAGACTGAAGGCTGCGCGCCGCCACGCCCGCGCGGTGGTGCCGTTTTTCAACGCGACGCGACGCGCCGCG
>NZ_BCPP01001058.1:0-2287 GCF_016586125.1 Burkholderia sp. E168m23 | reverse complement strand
AGCCGCCGCAGAATCTGGTCGCCCGCGACATGGGCGCGGTGCGCTACGTCGCCTGCGCGTCGCCCGCGTTCGCGGCCGCGCACGGGATGCCGGCGAGCCTCGGCGCGCTGGCCGCCGCGCCGGTCGTCACCGCGACGGTGATGGGCCGGCAGCTCCGCATCGCCGCGTATCTCGGCGACGAACGCCACGAGGTGCTGCTCGAGCCGACGCTGATTTCGGAGAACTTCCTGTTCCTGCGCCAGGCGATCCTCGCGGGCATCGGCGTCGGCATCGTGCCCGACTACGTGATGCAGGACGACCTGCGGCACGGCACCGTCGTCACGTCGCTCGATGCGTACCGGCTCAGCATCTTCGGTACCCACATGTACATGCTGTACATGCCGAACCGCCACCACACGCGCGCGACTTCCACGTTCATAGAGTTCATCCTCGAACAGGCCGGAAAGACCGGCCGGGGCGGGCCCGGCGGGATGCGTCAGGGTTTCCTGACGGATGACAAGCCGCCGGGCACGCGGCGACAATAGCGCGCCGGGGCGGGCCGCACCGTTGCGCCCGCGCCGACGTCAACGTCAACATCAACACCGCCGCCTCCTTCGAATTCACTGCTGCCGAGGGTTCAATGTTCGACCGGATTCGTCCGCATTCGCGTCCCTGGACGCTGCTCGCCGCCGTCGCGTTCGTCGCGTTGAACACCGGCTGCACGTCCCCGTCCGCGCCGTCGGGCGCCGTCGTCCCGGTCGCCGCCGCGTCGGGCGCGGCCGTCCCGCTGCCCGGCGTACACGCGCCCGAACTGTCGTCCGGCTGGACCGACAAGTCGGGCTGGACCTCGCAGCACTTCATGATCGCGGCCGCGAACCCGCTCGCGACGCAAGCCGGCTACGACATGCTGAAGGCGGGCGGCACCGCGATCGATGCGGCCATCGCGACGCAGATGGTGCTCGCGCTGGTCGAGCCGCAATCGTCGGGGATCGGCGGCGGCGCGTTCATGCTGTACTTCGACGGCAAGACGACGCAGGCGTACGACGGCCGCGAAACCGCGCCGGCCGCCGCGACCGAGCGCCTCTTCTACGGCCCGACCGGCCAGCCGATGAGCTTCTACGAAGGTGTCGTCGGCGGGCGCTCGGTCGGCACGCCGGGCGTGCTGCGCATGCTCGACGCCGCGCACCGCGCGCACGGCAAGCTGCCGTGGCGCCGGCTGTTCCAGCCGGCCATCCGGCTCGCCGAGCGCGGCTTCACGATCAGCCCGCGCCTGGCGATGCTGATCGCGAACGACAGGTACCTGAAGAACGACCCGGCCGCCCGCGCGTACTTCTACAACGCGGACGGCACGCCGAAGGCCGCCGGCACGGTGCTGAAGAACCCGGCGCTCGCGACCGTGCTACGCCAGGTCGCCGACCGCGGCGCGAACGCGTTCTATGGCGGCGCGATTGCGCGCGACATCGTGACGAAGGTGCGCAAGCACCCGACCAACCCGGGGCTGCTGTCGCTGCAGGATCTCGCGCGCTACAAGGCGAAGGTGCGCGCGCCGCTGTGCGCCGACTACCGGCGCTCGGTCGTGTGCGGGATGCCGCCGCCGTCGTCGGGCGGCCTCGCGATCGCGCAGATGCTCGGCATCCTGGAAGCGATGCCCGACTGGCAGCAGATCGGCGCGCAGAAACCGGTGCGCAACGAGGTCGGCTACGAGCCGACGCCGTTCGCCGCGCACCTGTTCAGCGAAGCCGGGCGCCTCGCGTACGCGGACCGTGCGCGCTACGTGGCCGATCCCGATTTCGTGCCGCTGCCGGGCGGCACCTGGGCGAGCCTCACCGACAAGACCTATCTCGCGCAGCGCGCGCGGCTGATCGGCGACACCAGCATGGGCGTCGCGCAGGCCGGCACGCCGCAGGGCGCGGCGCTCGCGCTGGCCGACGACCGCAGCCCCGAATTGCCGTCGACCTCCGACATCGCGATCGTCGACCGCTACGGCCAGGCGCTGTCGATGACGACCAGCATCGAGGACGCGTTCGGCTCCCGGCTGATGGTGCGCGGCTTCATGCTGAACAACCAGCTCACCGATTTCTCATTCGCGTCGAACGACAACGGCCGGCCGATCGCGAACCGCGTGCAGCCGGGCAAGCGACCGCGCTCGGCGATGTCGCCGGAACTCGTGTTCGACAAGAAGACGAAGCAGGTGACGATGATCGTCGGTTCGGCCGGCGGCCCCGCGATCATCAATCACGTGACGAAGACGCTGGTCGGCGTGCTCGACTGGGGCATGACGATGCAGCAGGCGATCGCGCTGCCGAAC
>NZ_BCPP01001057.1:0-2292 GCF_016586125.1 Burkholderia sp. E168m23 | reverse complement strand
GCACATGCTCGCGTACGTGCGGCCGGGCACGATTCCGCAAGGATGAGCTGCCCCCGCGGGCGCCGCGCAGCGACATGACACGGGCACTGTTCGTCTGCAGCCGCAACCGGCTGCGCAGCCCGACGGCCGAAGCTGTGTTCGCCGCGTGGCCCGACATCGAAACCGACTCCGCAGGCCTCGCGCCCGACGCGGACGTGCGGCTCTCCGTCGAGCAACTCGACTGGGCGGACATCGTGTTCGTAATGGAGCGCGCGCATCAGGCGCGGCTGTCGGCGCAATTCGGCGCGCATCTGAAGCACCGGAAGATCGTCTGCCTCGACATTCCCGACCGCTACGCGTTCATGCAGCCCGAACTCGTCGCGCTGCTCGAACGCAAGGCCGGCCCGTTCCTGCGCGTGTAATCGCCGCAATCGGTGCCCGGGCCGACATCGATCTCAGCGCAGCGGCCCGCTCGCGAACGCAGAAAAACAGTCGAGCCGCAGGAGCTCGATGATCTTGCGCGTCGGCACGCTGGCCTGCAGCGTGTCGAGCCGGTCGACGCTGAACCACTTGCAGCGGGCGATCTCGTTGCTGGCACGCGGCGTCAGGTGCGCCGGCACGTCGGCCACGAACACGTGATGTAGCTTCGTCAGCCCGCCGAACTGCACCGCGTAGTCGAGCGCGAGCCCCTCCAGCCGCGTTTCCTCCGCGAGCTCCCGCTGCGCGGCCTGAAGCGGCGTCTCGCCGCGCCGGATCGTGCCGCCGGGCAGCGACCAGCGCGCCGCGGTGCGCGCGACCAGCAGCACGCTGCTGCGCTGGCGGCACACGATCGTGGCGCGTTCCTTGATGACGGCGAGGGTATCCGGCCCGGTGCTCATGTTCGGCAAAACAGGTGCTGAATCGTGGAGAAAAACCGGCGCCGGCCATGCGGGGGCCGGCAGCAGACGGCGACGGCATGCAGGCCGCCGCGCCGATGTTACCGGCCGTTCGTGACAGTTCCGTGCACCGCGGTCGTGCCACGGACGACAGCTCACGCGTGCGTATAGATTCCGCTGCGCGCCGGCTTCGCGTGGCGCGAATGACGGCGCTTGTGAACGGCACGCCGGTGATGCGGCGACGGCGCGGTGACGTGCCGGCGTGCGGGCGCGGGCCGGGCGGTGGGCGCGGCAGCGTGCGGCGCCGCGCCCGATACCCCGGTTTGTCCTTCACCGAAGTGGAAAGTCTGCTTTTGCGCGTGCGCGACGCCCAGCGTCGATGCGAGTACGAAGGCCGCCAGCCACAACCGTTTCATGAATATTTCGCCTTGTCATTGATGGGGATGAACCGTGCCGCCAGCTTAGCGAACGGCGGGGCGCGACCGCAACCGGCCCGTGTTCGATGTCGTCCCCGCTTGCGCGCGGCGACGTTCTCCGCGCGGCGGCCGGGTCCGTCCGGGCTTGACAACACAATTCCTCGGTGTGAATATAAATTCACACACAAGAATTATTCGTCGAATCCGGAGAAGCCGCGTGCAAGCGCCGGGCCGCCGGAACCGGCAGTCCGATCAACCGGAACCAGGAGCGAGACGCATGGCGGAACACGAGCAGCAGGGCGCGCTGGCGGGATTGCGCATCATCGATCTGTCGCGGGTGCTGGGCGGCCCGTACGCGACCCAGATCCTCGCCGATCACGGCGCGGAGGTGATCAAGGTCGAACCGCCGTCCGGCGACGAGACGCGCACATGGGGCCCGCCATTCGACGGCGACACCGCGTCGTACTTCCTCGGCGTGAACCGCAACAAGCTCGGCGTCGCGCTCGACCTGACGCAGCCGGCCGATCGCGAGCGGCTGCTCGGGCTGCTCGAACACGCGGACGCGCTCGTCGAGAACTTCAAGATCGGCACGATGGAGCGCTGGGGGCTCGGCTTCGACGCGCTGCATGCGCGGTTTCCGCGCCTCGTCTATTGCCGCGTGTCGGGTTTCGGCGCGGACGGCCCGCTCGGCGGGCTGCCGGGCTACGACGCGGCCGTGCAAGCGCTCGCCGGGCTGATGAGCGTCAACGGCGAAGCCGGTGGCGCGCCGCTGCGGGTCGGCGTGCCGATCGTCGATCTCGTCACGGGGCTGAACGCGGCGCTCGGCGTCCTGATGGCGCTGCGCGAACGCGACGCCAGCGGCCGCGGCCAGTTCGTCGAATCGACGCTGTTCGACTGCGCGCTGTCGATCCTGCATCCGCATACGTCGAACTTCTTCATTCGGGCAACGCGCCCGTGCGCACCGGCAACGCGCATCCGAACATCACGCCGTACGACAGCTTTCCGACCGCGGGCCGTCGACA
>NZ_BCPP01001056.1:0-2295 GCF_016586125.1 Burkholderia sp. E168m23 | reverse complement strand
CGACTACCTGCTCGACCGCAACGAGAACGGCAACCTGCTGCACGGCGGTGCGAACGGTTTTCATCGCGCGCGGTGGGACGTGCTCGACGATGGCGGCGGGCTGACGCTGCAACTCGATTCGCCGGAAGGCGACGCGGGATTCCCCGGCAACGTGCGCGTGCAGGTGCGCTACACGCTCGACGACGACGGCACGCTGACCATCGACTATTCGGGGTGGACCGACGCGCCGACGCCGCTGAACCTGACGAATCACAGTTACTTCAACCTGAACGGGCGCGCGGGCAGCGACGTGCGCGGCCATCTGCTGCACATCGACGCCGATGCATTCCTCGAAGTGGACGACGCGCTGATCCCGACCGGCGCGGCCGACGTGACGGGCACGGCGTTCGATTTCCGGCAAAGCGCGCCGCTCGGCGCGCGCCTCGACTGGCCGCATGCGCAACTGGCGCGGGCGCGCGGCTTCGATCACTGCTACGTCGTCGGCAACGGCGCGCGCGAGGTCCGGCCCGTGGCACGGATCTACGATCCGGAAAGCGGCCGCGAGTTGATCGTGTCGACCGACCAGCGCGGCCTGCAGCTCTATACGGGCAACTATCTCGACGGCTTGCGCGTGAGCGGCGGCACGCGTTGCGTGCCACACGCGGCGCTGTGCGTCGAAGCGGGCGGCTTTCCGGATCAGGTCAACATGGACGGCCTGCGCGACGACGTGATCGTTCGTCCGGGCGACGTGTACCGGCAGACCACGCGGTATCGGGTGGGCGTGCAGGCATAGCGCGCGTGCCGTATCGTCGGCACCCGGCCAGCGCCGCGCGCATCCCGGCCGAACGCCGGGCCGCGCCGCCTCGCGAGACATTGCGACGGCAGGAAAATGCTTTCTACGATTCGTTGGTTTGAGCGGCGCGGCGCAGCCCGTAGCATGGGCGCGTCACCCATCCTCCAGCATCGGAATGTCCGCGCAAACAGACAAGGTCGTCCATTGGCTGCTGTCCAGCCTGGAGCCGAAAAGCCAGCTTTTTCACGTCGGCCAGTATTGCGGCGACTGGCAGGCGTCCACCGCCGGCCGGGCGAAAGCGAGCTTCCACGTCATCCTGCATGGATCGGCGTGGCTGCATTTCGCCGACGGGCGCGACAGCATTCCGGTCGCCGCGGGTGAAGCCGTGTTTCTGCTGCGCGACGTGCCGCACGGGTTGTCGCCGAGCCCGGTCAACCCGCAGGCCTGCGCGGTCGCGGGCGGCCATCCGCTCGAGCGGCGCGGGTCGATGCAACCGCTCGATCCGTCGGTCGACGGCAGCGTCGGGCTCGCCTGCGGCTTCATCGAATTCCACTCCACCGTGTCGCGCGCGATCGTGTCGCTCTTTCCCGAGTATCTGATCGTGCGGCGCGGCGACGACGCGTATCGCGGCATCCACGGGCTGTTCGACCTGATTCGCGCCGAAGGCCGTCACGGCGTCGACGCGCCGTCCCCGCTGATCGACAAGCTGGTCGAACTGCTGCTGTTCTATGCGGTGCGGGATGCCGCCGGGCACGATACCGTGGCCAGCGGGCTCGCCATGCTGATGCAGCGGACTGGGTTCGGCACGCTGGTTGCCGCGATCATCGACGCGCCCGCCGACGCATGGACCACGGAATCGATGGCCGCGTTCGCGAACATGTCGCGCACCGCGTTCTGCAAGCACTTCAGCGAAGCGTCCGGCCATCCGCCGATGCAGTTCGTCACGATGGTGCGGATGCGGCTCGCGGCGGACCTGCTGCAACAAGGCCTGCCGATTTCGCGGGCGGGCGAACTCGTCGGCTATCAGTCGGAATCGGCGTTTGCGCACGCGTTCAAGCGCACGATGGGCATGCAGCCCGGCGCATGGCGCCGCGAGCGCGACGACGCGTCGCGATCGGCGGCGCGCTTGCACTAGCGAGCATCGCGACACCGCGGCGCGCGGCGCGGGACGAACGCACAGGAATCGCGGATGTTCGCGCATTGTCCGGCGGCAGCAGCGCCTCGACAATGATCTCACTGCCCTTTTCGGAGAATCCTGTGAGCCGCCTGCCGTTGCCCACCATCGAGACCGCCCCCGCGGCCAGCCAGCCCTTCCTCGAAAAATCGCAGCGCGCGAACGGCTTCCTGCCGAACCTCGTCCGTTCGCTCGCGAATGCGCCGGTCGCCCTCGAAACCTATCTGACCGTCGCGGAGATCAACGGCCGCGCGGGCCTCACGTTCGCCGAGCGCGAAGCCGTGCAGATCACCGCGGCCGCCGTCCACGGCTGTGCATTCTGCGTGGCCGGCCACACCGCCGCCGCACT
>NZ_BCPP01001055.1:0-2306 GCF_016586125.1 Burkholderia sp. E168m23 | reverse complement strand
GCGGCGGCGATCGCCGGATCGGCTTCGACGGTGAGTTGCGCAACCGTGCAGCCTGCCGCGGAAGCCGTCGCCCGCGCACGGTCGAAGCCCGGTGCGATCGCGGCCATCACCGCGACGAGCGTGCGGATTTCGCGGGCGAACGGCCCGACGCAATCGAGCGTGGTATCGGTAGGCGCGACACCGCGGCGCGACACGCGGCCGAACGTCGGTTTCAGCCCGGCCACGCTGCAGCACGCGGCCGGCCCGCGAATCGAGCCGCCGGTATCGGTGCCGAGCGCCGCGTCGACGGTGCCGAGCCCGACGAGCGATGCGGAGCCGCTCGACGAGCCGCCGGGAATGCGCGTGGCATCCTGCGGATTGACGGGCGTGCCCGTGTAGTCGTTGATGCCGGTCATGCCGAACGCGAGTTCGTGCATGTTCGCCTTGCCGGCGATCTGCCAGCCGGCGTCGAGCAGCAGGCGGACCACGTCCGCGTGGTGTTCGGCGGGCGGCGCATCGGCGAGCGCGCGGCTCGCCGCGCGGGTTGGATGGCCCGCGATGTCGATCGTGTCCTTGATCGCGATCGTCGGGCCGGGGCCGCCGAGCGTGAAGGTGTCGATGAAGCCTGTCATGGTCGGTATCGTGCGAAAGCAGCGGAAAACGTCAGGGCCGTGACGCGGCGGCGAGCGGCCACGGGCCGTCGAGCACGCGTTCGGTGCGGAAATGGCGGATCAGCCACGCGGCGCCGTCGGCGGCCGGCGCGAAATCGATCGTGAGCCGCGCGGCGATCAGTTCGGCCGCGCCGTCCGCGTAGCGCGACGCCTGCAGCATGATCCAGCGGCCGCGCGCACTTGCAAGATCGGAGGCGACCTCGATCGACTCCGACGTCAGGAAATGCAGGTTCGCCGAGAAATGCGGATCGGGCGGCAGATAGCGGCCGAGCATCGCGACGATCGCGGCGGTGCCTTCGAGGCGGCCGAACTTCTTCGTGTACTGCGGGCCGATGCCTTCCCATACGGCGTCGGGCGTGAACAGTTCGGCGAGCGACGGGCCGTCGCCCGCATTTTCGGGTACGTCGCACAGCGCCATGTAGCGCGTGATCGTCGCGCGCACCGCGCGCTCGGCGTCGAGCGCCGCGACGCGCCGTGCGAGCGCGTCGATCGCGGCGGGTGACAGCTCGGTCATCGCGCGCCTCACGCCGCGGGCTTCGCGGCCGGCGGCACGGTCAGCGCGCGGCCCACGCGCGCCTCGATCTTGCCGTAGCGCCACAGGTTGTATTCGCCGACGGGCGTCGTGCGGTACAGGTTGCACACGGCGACCGTCGTGTCGAAATCGGCGACGTCGGCCATGATGTAGAAGGTCCACGGCGCGCCGTCGGCCTGGCCGACCACGAGGCGGTCGTCGTCCATCACGCCGAGCACGCGCACGCCGGGCATCGCCTCGACGGCCGCGAGCATCGCGCCGTACGCCTGCCACACTTCACCGATCTGCTCGCGCGGCAGGTCGAAGAAATTCTGCGACACGCCGCAGCAGAACAGCACGCGCAGCGGCAGCGGATTCGAATCGGACATATCGGGTTCTCCAGGGGAATCGGTCGGGTGCATGAACCGGCCGGCGATGCTCCGTCGGGTTCGGCTTCATGCGCGTTCGTCAAAAGCGTCGGTCGACGCGGGTTACAGATAACCGGGAAACGGCGTGACGCCGGTGAACACCGCGCCCGCGCCGTCGAAGTTGCCCTCGGCGAGGAACGCGTGCTGCGTGACGACCATCGCATCGCGCAGCAGCCGCTGCAGCGGATGCGACCGATAGATCGCCGCCGTGCCGCCGAGGCGATACGCGCGTTCGACGACGCTCGCGCCTTCGCGGGCGATCTGCGTGGCCGCGAGCCGCAGCAGGCTGACCTGATCGGGCGTGACCGGATTGCCGGCGAGGATCGATTGCCAGACCGTGTCGGTCGCGTCGTAGAAGAACGCGCGTGCCGAGCGCAGTTGCGCTTCGGCCTTCGCGAGCTCGATGCGGAAATACGCGCGATCGGCGAGGCGCGGCGCGCCGGTCGTCGTCTGGCGGCCGCCCGACATGCGGTTCACGACGTCGAGTGCCGCACGTGCGAGGCCGAGGTTGACGACGGCCAGCACCTGCGCCGCATACGCGACGGTCGGGTAGCGGTACAGCGGCTCGTCGACGGTCGGTTCGCCGCCGCGCACGAAGGTCCACGCCTCCGGCACGAAGCGGTCGTTCACGCGCAAATCGTGGCTGCCGGTGCCCTGCATGCCGACCACGCTCCAGTTCTCGACGATCTCGACGTCGGCGGCGCGGAACACGGCCGT
>NZ_BCPP01001054.1:0-2308 GCF_016586125.1 Burkholderia sp. E168m23 | reverse complement strand
GCGCACCTTGTCGGGCAGATGCGCGCGGTTCGGGTACAGCACCGACACCGGCTTCGGCACGGCCGGCACGCCGGGCAGCAGCTCGATCAACTGGCCCGAGTCGATGCTCGGCTGCAGCGCGGGCCGCAACGCGTGCACGATGCCGAGGCCCGCGAGCCCGCAGGACAGCAGCGCTTCCGAGTTGTCGGTGAGCAGGCTGCTCGCGAGCTTCACCGCGATGGTTTCGCCGTGCGGGCGGAACGTCCATTCGAGCACGCGGCGGTTGCGGCCGGTGAAGAAGTTGACCGCGCGATGCGTCCGCAGATCGTCGAGCGTACGCGGCAAACCGTGGCGCGCGATATAGGCGGGCGATGCGCACGTGGCCATCGACACCGCGCCGACGGTGCGCGCGACCATGCTCGAATCCTTCAGCGTCCCGACCCGCACCACGCAGTCGATGCCTTCGCCGATCAGGTCGGCCGGCTGGTCGCTCGCGCCGAGCACGAGTTCGATCTGCGGATAGCGCTGCTGGAAGTCGGGCAGCGCCGGAATCACGATCGTCTTCGCGAGCGCGAGCGCAATGTCGATCCGCAGCCGGCCTTTCGGTACCGCGCGCTGCTTGGGGAACGACGCGAACGCATCGTCGATGCCGGCGAGCAGTTGCACGCAGCGCGCATGAAACGCCTCGCCTTCGGCCGTCACGCTGACGCGGCGCGTGCTGCGGTTCAGCAGCCGGACGCCGAGCTCCTGTTCGAGCTGCTGCACGGCTTTCGTGACGGCCGGCCGATGCAGCTGCAGCGCGTCGGCGGCCTGCGTGAAGTTGCCGCGTTCGACGATCTGTACGTAGATCTGCATCGTTTGCAGGCGGTCCATGGCGTTCCCGGATGGCGTGGCGAGCGGCCATCTTCGCACACCGATGGAACCGGATGCGCGGCCGCCCGCCTGCCGTGCGTCATTCGACCGGATGCAGATCCTGCAGCAGCGTCGGCACCAGCTCGGACACGGTCGGGTGGATATGCATCGCGCGGCTGATGGTCGTGTACGGCGCGCCGGCGGTCATCACGTCGAGCATCCCGTGCACGACTTCGTCGCCGGTCACGCCGAGGATCGACGCGCCGAGGATCGCGTGGCTGTCCGCATCGACGATCACCTTCATGAAGCCCTGGCTCTCGCCTTTCTCGACCGCCCGGCCGACGCGCGTCATCGGGCGTGTGCCGACCAGCAGCCGGCGGCCCGTCTGCTTCGCTTCCGCGAGCGTCATGCCGACGCGGCCGAGCGGCGGATCGATGTACATCGCGTAGGCCATGATGCGGTCGGACACCTTGCGCGGATCGTCGTCGAGCAGATTGGCCGCGACGATCTCGTAGTCGTTGTACGCGGTGTGCGTGAACGCGCCGCGTCCGTTGCAGTCGCCGAGCGCCCAGATGCCGGGCACGTTGGTGCGCAACTGCTCGTCGACGGTGATGTAGCCGCGCGCATCGGTAGCGATGCCCGCGCGGTCGAGCCCGAGATCGTCGGTGTTCGGCACGCGCCCGACCGCGAGCAGCAGGTGCGAGCCCGCGACCTCGCGGCCGCCGCCCGCGCAGTCGAGGCCGACCACGATGCCGTCGCCGTCGCGGCGCGCGTTCAGGCAGTTCGCGTCGAGCTGCACGTCGATCCCTTCGTTTTCGAGGATCTCGCGCACGGCCTGCGACACGTCCTCGTCCTCGCGGCGGATCAGGCGCGGGCCTTTCTCGACGATCGTGACCTGCGAGCCGAAGCGGCGGTACATCTGACCGAATTCGAGCCCGACATAGCTGCCGCCGACGATCACCAGATGATCGGGCAGGAAGTCGACGTCCATCATCGTCGAGTTGGTCAGGTACGGCACCGAGTCGAGGCCCGGCATCGCGGGCACCTGCGCGCGTCCGCCGACGTTGATGAAGATGCGCTCGGCTTCGAGCACGTCATCGCCCACGCGCACCGCGTTCGCGCGTTCGAACCGGGCGTGACCCTGAAAGACGGTGGTGTTGTCGAGGCCGCGCACCCATTGCTCGACGCCGTGGTTCGAGCGGCCGGAAATCTGGTCCTTGCGCGCCTTCACGGCTTTCATGTCGACGGTGACGGGGCCGCCGACCGACACGCCGTATTCGCTGGCGCGCCGTGCAAGCTGCGCGGCGTACGCGCTCGCGATCAGCGTCTTGGTGGGGATACAGCCGGTGTTCACGCAGGTGCCGCCGAAGCGGCCGCGCTCGATGATCGCGACTTTCATGCTGGCGCCGGCGAGCCGCGCGGCGAGCGGCGGCCCGGCCTGGCCGGTGCCGATGACGATTGCATCGAAGTGTTGCGT
>NZ_BCPP01001053.1:0-2312 GCF_016586125.1 Burkholderia sp. E168m23 | reverse complement strand
TTTTTTCGCATGAGTCAGGGCCCGTCGTGCGATCCGCGCCGGCGCCGCGATGCGGTCGCCCGGTTCCCCGACGCTCCCGACCGAATCGGGAACCCGCGCAGTGTATCGCCTTTCGATGCAGGTACGACAGGGCTCCGTCACGCCCCATGCAGCGGCACCGGCCGGCACGGCTGACGCAGCAATCGGGCCACCCCGCTTCCCTACATGTTGCCCGCCAGATGAAACCGCGACGCCGGATGCCACAGCCTGACCGACGTGGCGACCTGATCGCCGACCCACGTACGGCGTCGCAACAGCAAGCACGGTTCGCCGATTTCCATCACGAGATGCCGACGCACCTGCGCATTGGGCTTCTCCGCGTAGATCCGGAACTCCGCGCGCTGGATCGGCGCCAGTCGCACCATGTAGTGATTCGGCGTCTCGAGCGTGAAGTCCTGTTCCAGATACGCGGGAAACAACGCCGGATTCACGTAGCGATCCTCGAACTGGATCGGTTCGTCCTCCTCGTAATGGACGATACGCGAATGAAACACGGGTCCGGCGCGCAACCCGAGCGCATCGATCGCGTCCGGGTCGACGCTGCGCTCGATCAGCAGCACGCGCGCACTGTGCCGGTGGCCGCGCTCGGCAATCTCGTCCGCGATGTTGCGGATCTCCAGCACCGTCGACTCGTAATGCCGGCGCTCGACGAACGTGCCGGCCCCCTGGATGCGGGTCAGCACGCGCTCGGCCGTCAGTTCGCGCAGCGCGCGCGACACCGTCATCCGCGCCACGCCAAATTCCTTGACCAGTTCGGCCTCGGTCGGGATCGCGCCGCCGGGCTTCCAGTCGCCCTTCGCGATCCGCTCGACGACGTAGCGCTTGATCTGCTGATAGGCCGGCAATGCCCGCGCCGGCACGGTGTCGGCCGATGCCGACGCCTGCCGGGCGTAAAGTCTGCGTTCCGTTTCGCTCATGCGCCCTCGACCGAATGAATGTAGGGTGATCGGCTCGCCGTTGACCGTCGTCATCGCAACGACGGCGGCACACCGGCGACGATGCCGGCCGCGATCGCGATATCGTCCGCGAGCGGCCGGTCGTCGTGATACGCCGGCGCACGTTCGCGCACGTGTCGCCACAGCGCGTCGGTCGATGCGGCGCGCCCCGTTTCGCCCGGCTGCAGATCGTACGCCTGCGCGGCGGCCAGCAGCTCGATCGCGAGCACGCGCGTCGTGTTCTCGATGATGTCGAGCGCTTTCAGCGCGGCCGGCGTCGCATGACACAGGTGATCTTCCTGCAGCCCCGACGTGATGCCGCCGTCGAGGCTCGCCGGCGCCGCGAGCCGCTGATTCTGCGCGACCAGCGCGACCGCCGTGTACTGCGCGATCATGAAACCCGAACAGCTGCCGCCCGGCGTGGCAAGAAACGCCGGCAGCCCGCTGACGAGCGGATTCACGAGCCGGTCGAGACGCCGCTCGGCAATCGCCGCGACCTGCGCCATCGCGCTCGCGAGGCTGTCCATCGCGAGCGCGATGCCGGCGCCGACCGCATGCGCCTGCGAATGCACGGCCGGCGCCTCGCGCGTGCCGGCGACGATCGGATTGTCGGTGACCGATGCGAGTTCGCGATCGACGACCTCCGCCGTGACGTCGAACACGTCGCGCGCCGCGCCATGCACGTGCGGAATCGTGCGCAGGCTGAGCGGGTCCTGCGTATGCCGGCCGTTCGCCGCGGCAAGCATGCCGCTGTCCGCCAGCAGCGCACGCAAACGGGCGCCGACCTGCCCGATACCGGGGGAAATCCGCAGCGCGAGCGAAGCCGGATCGAATGCGGCGAGTTGCCCGCCGAGGTTCTCGAAGCTCATCGCCGCGATCCAGTCGGCCCAGTCGAGCAACCGTTCCGCGCGGGCCAGCGCGAGCGCCGCCAGCCCCGTGACGCACGGCGTCCCGTTGACGAGGCTCAACCCTTCCTTCGCGCCGAGGACGAGCGGTTCGCGCCCGATGCGCCGCAGCGCCTCGTCGCCGCGGATGCGTTCGCCGCGATGGCGCGCACGGCCATGCCCGACGCAAACCAGCGCGACGTGCGCCATGTGGGTCAGGTACCCGACCGAGCCGTGCGCCGGCACTTCGGGAAGGCAATCGTGCTCGAGCAGCGCGACGAGCTGGTCGACGACGTCGGCACGCACGCCCGAATGCCCATGCGCATAGTTGTTGATCGCGGCCGCGATGATCGCGCGCGTTTCGGCCGCGCCGAGCGGCATGCCGACGCCCACCGCGTGACTCATCAGGATGTTGTGCGACAACGTGCTCTGCTGGGCCGGCGACACGATCACG
>NZ_BCPP01001052.1:0-2312 GCF_016586125.1 Burkholderia sp. E168m23 | reverse complement strand
GGTTCTGGATGATGGATTCCCGCCGCCGTCGGGCGGGCGCCGCCCGTGCGTACGAAACGCGGGCGATCGGCCCGCGCATGCTCCGGGAAAGCATGCAGCGGCGAACGCACGAGGATACCATTTCCGCAGACCACCGCCTGACTCCACGCTTTCACGCGGCACGCCGGACGCAGCCCTCGCCGAGGCCCCGCGAAGGCGTCCAAAGCCCCGCCGGTGGCGGCTCCGGCGCGTGTCGGCCAACGCGTCAGCCGTGCTCATGGCTTTACGCTATGCTGTCGGCCGACCCAATCCACTCCATCGGAGGGCAGATGAAACGGGGTATCCGAGCCGTCGCGTTCGCCGCCGTCGCACTGGCGCTGCCGGGCGCGGCGTTCGCACTGACCGACGGCAGCGCGCAATACGACGACTGCATGCTCAATGCGCTGCGCGAAAGCCGCAACGGCGCGGCGGCCCAGTTGATCCAGCGCTCGTGCGACGCGCTGTACCGCAACAACGCGATGCTGCTGCCGCGCGAGCGGCGCTTTCACGAGTGCGTCGTGCAGTCGCTGCCCGGCGTGCGCGACAACTACGCGATCCAGCAGATCATGTCGATCTGCTCGCGGCGCGGGGAGATGTAGGCATAGGCGCGCGTGCCGCGCCAATGAAAAAAGGGCCTGCGCGATGCAGGCCCTGTTCGTTCAGCGGTCCGACCGGTGAGCAGCGTTCAGAACGACGCGACCATCGAGCCCTTGAACTGCTTCTTGATGAATTCCTTCACTTCCGGCGACTGGTACGCCTTGACCAGCTTCTTCACCCACGGCTGATCCTTGTCCTTCGCGCGCACGGCGATCAGGTTCGCGTACGGGCTGGTCAGCGCCTCGAGTGCGATCGCGTCCTTGGTCGGCTGCAGGTTCGCGGCCAGCGCGTAGTTGGTGTTGATCACGGCCGCATCGACGTCCGACAGCACGCGCGGCAGTTGCGCGGCGTCGAGTTCGGAGATCTTCAGCTTCTTCGGGTTCTCGGCGATGTCGAGCACCGTCGCGTTGTTGCCGCCCGTGCCGGCGCCCGCCTTCAGCTTGATCACGCCTTGCGTCTGCAGCAGCAGCAGCGCGCGGTTTTCGTTCGACGGATCGTTCGGCACCGCGAGCTTCGCGCCCTGCGGCAGATCCTTCAGCGACTTGAACTTCTTCGAGTACACGCCGATCGGCGAGATGTAGGTCAGGCCCGCGCTGACGATCTTGTAGCCGCGCTGCTTCACCTGGCTGTCGAGGTAGGGCTGGTGCTGGAAGCTGTTCGCGTCGAGGTCGCCCGAATCGAGCGCCGCGTTCGGCTGCACGTAGTCGTTGAACTCGATGACCTTCACGTTCAGGCCTTCCTTCTCTTTCGCGACCTTCTGCACGACTTGCCATACTTCCGAATCCGGGCCGGCGACCGTGCCGACCTTGATCACCTTGTCTTCGGCGTGCGCGCCGGCCGACAGCGTCAGCGCGGCACCGGTGGCCAACACGGAAAATACCTTCAGGAGACTGCGACGCTTCATCTGTTTCTCGCTTGCTTGCTTACTTGAAATGGGGCGCGATACGGGTATGCCCGGACTCGCAGGAAGGGCCAAATGGTGTCACAGGATCGGTGGGAAGTGAAATACATCCCGCTCATATGGGTATGCACCAGCGCAGTGCTGGGGGCCGACGCGTCGACTCGGCCGTTAGTTGCATTTCTCGCTCAACGCATCGGCCCGTCGACCGACCGCGTCACGCCGCCACCGCCTCGTCGGCCGTCTGCTTGCCGAAGGCCGGCTCGGCTGCCCGCGCGCCGGCTCCGCGCGGCGACGCGCCGCCGGTATTGCCGACCCGGAACGCGCCGACCGCATCGCGCAGCCGTGCGGCCTGCTCCTGCAGCGACGCGGCCGCCGCCGCAGCTTCCTCGACCAGCGCCGCATTCTGCTGCGTCACCTGGTCCATCTGCGTGACCGCGCGCCCGACCTGCGTGATGCCGCTCGCCTGCTCCTCGGACGCGGCCGCGATCTCGCCCATGATGTCGGTCACGCGCGCGACCGCCTGCAGGATCTCGCCCATCGTCGTGCCGGCCTGGCCGACCAGCGTCGAGCCGTTGCGCACGCGCTCGACCGAATCGACGATCAGCTCGCGAATCTCTTTCGCGGCCGTCGCGCTGCGCTGCGCGAGCGAACGCACCTCGCCCGCGACCACCGCGAAGCCGCGCCCCTGCTCGCCCGCGCGCGCGGCCTCGACCGCCGCGTTCAGCGCGAGGATGTTGGTCTGGAATGCGATGCCCTCGATCACGCCGATGATGTCGGCGATCTTGCGCGAACTGTC
>NZ_BCPP01001051.1:0-2316 GCF_016586125.1 Burkholderia sp. E168m23 | reverse complement strand
TTCAGCGTTTCGTTGCCGCGCAGCCGCGAGCCGACCACGACGAGCGCGTCGCAGGTCTTGTAGAACGCCTCGACGGACGCATGCACGTTGAATGCGCCGAGCGTCGCCGGGTGATCTTCCGGCAGCACGCCGCGACCCTGCACACTCGTCACGACGCCGAAGCCGAGCTTCACGAGGCGTTCGACTTCCTCGCGTGCATGGCGCGCGCCGCCGCCGAGCCACAGCAGCGGGCGGCGCTTGGCCGCGAGCGCGTCGGCAAGCTTCGCGACGCGGGCGCTGTCGTGCTCGCGCACCGCGACGTGCGCCGGCGCGAGGTCTTCCGGCCATTCGATTTCGGCTGCCTGGATGTCGATCGGAATCTCGACGGACACGGGGCCCGTCGGTGCCGTCTGCGCGATGCGCACGGCTTCGCGGATCGTCGGCAGCACGGTTTCGACGGTACGCACGCGGAACGCGGCCTTCGAGATCGAGTCGAGCATCGACAACTGGTCGGGCGCTTCGTGGATATATGCAAGATCCTGGTCGAGATACGGCGTCTCGATCTGCCCGGTGACGTGCAGCAGCGCGGTACCGGCCGTCAGTGCCTCGACCATCGCACCGGCCGCATTGCCGGCCGCCGTGCCCGTGCTCGTGAACGCGACGCCGAGGCCGCCCGACACGCGGGCCAGCCCGTCGGCCATGTTCAGCGCACCCGCTTCCCCGCGCGCACCGACATACCGGATGTTGCCGCGCGAGTTGATCGCGTCGAGGATCGGCATGTTGTGGATCGAGATGACACCGAATGCGGTCTTCACGCCGCACTGCTCGAGAAAGGCGGCAATCAGCTCGCCAACCGTGGTTTTTTCAGACATGGCGTGCAAAGCCTCCAGAAACGTCGATATGGCTGCCCGTCGTGTAGGACGACAGATGCGTTGCGAGATAAAAAAGTGCCCAGGCGGCCTCGTCAGGCTTGCCGAAGCGATTCAGCGGAATGTGCTTCTTGCGGGCGAGCGCGCCCGTCCAGTCTTCCCAGCTTTCGCCGGGCTGCGCCTGCGTGTCGTAACGGCGGCGCCACTGTCCCGACTCGACGATGCCGATCAGGATCGAGTTCACGCGGATGCGCTGCGGCGCGAGTTCGGTCGCGAGCGACTTCACGAGGCTCAGCACGCCCGCGCGCGCCGACGAGGTCGCGACCATGTGCGGCTCAGGCTGCAGCGCGAGCAGCGAGTTCACACAGGTGATCGTCGGCGCGGCCGCGTCGCGCAGCAGCGGCAGGAATGCGCGCGTCGGGCGGATGATGCTGAAGTACTTCAGTTCGAGTTCTTCGCGCCAGGCGTCGTCGGTCGTATCGGCAAAGGTCGACACGCGGCCCTGGCCGGCGTTGTTGACCAGCATGTCGGCGCGGCCGAAACGCGTGGACACCGCTTGCGCGAAGGCGGTCACGTCGGCTTCGTCGAGCACGTCGCAGCGCACGGCCAGCAGTTGTGCGCCTGCGTACTTGTCGCGCAGCATCGCTTCGGCGCGTGCGAGGCGTTCGTCGTCTCGGCCGCAGATGGCGACCGATGCGCCGGCCTGCAGGAACCGCTCGGCCGTCGCGAGGCCGATGCCGGACGAGCCGCCCGTCACCACCGCCACTTGCCCGGTCAGATCGATCTGGATCATCGGAGTCCTAAAGCTTTGAGAAACGTGTGCTCGTCATCCGAGCGGTAATTGAGCCGCCGCGACAATTCCGCCGCCGCGCGCTGCACCTTGTCGATCAGCCCGTCCGCGATCAGCGCCGCGTCGATCTCCGGACGCGGCACCGTCACCGTGATGCACGCGACGATCTTCTGCGTCTCGTTGCGCACCGGCGCCGTGACGACCGAGATCCCGCGCTCGAACGACGAATTGCTGACGCCGTAGCCGCGCAGCGCATCCTCGCGGATCACGTCGTACAGCGCGTCAACCGTCTCCGGCGTCGCGCTCGTCATCCGGTTCAGCGCGCCTTCCGGATACAGCGCGTGCAGTTCCTTCAGCGACAGGTCGCCCATCAGCACGTGGCCGTGCGTCGTCGCGTGCGCGGGCAGCCGGGTGCCGACGTTCACGCGGATCGAGCTGAACACCGGCGACTGGCTCTGCGCCTTCGCGACGAACACCACGTCGCGGCCGTCGCGAATCACGATGTGCGTCGTGAAGCCGGTCGCGTCGCGCAGGCTCTCGATCACCGGCAGGCCGAGATCGGTCAGCTCCAGCGAGCTCAGGTATTCGAAGCCGAGCCGCAGCACGGCGATGCCGAGCTTGTAGTTGCGATCCTTGTCCGCGCGTTCGAGAAAACCGAGCGATTCGAGCGTCTGCAGC
>NZ_BCPP01001050.1:0-2317 GCF_016586125.1 Burkholderia sp. E168m23 | reverse complement strand
CGTTCCTGCATCTGTGGAGCGCGCAAGGCGAAACGGCGTTGCTCGACCCGGTCCAGAACTTCGTCAGCAAGTACGGCATCCACGAATCGTTCGACGCGGGCAGCGGCAAGACGACGCTCAGGTATCACGGCGAGCCGATCCGCGCGCTGCACATGACCGGCGACATCCGCTTCCTCGACCGGTGGCGCTACTACGCGAACCACACCGACGCCGCACTGCGCGACGGCACGCCGTTCGCGCTGTCGGACGGCACGCCGGCGCCGTCCGACGCACTCGCCGCACGCATCGCGGCGGCGGATTACGTGCGATCGGCCGGGCTGACCGTTGCGTCCGCCGCGCTCGAGACAAGCGCGGGCGCCTATCTGCAGGCGCTCGACGAACCGGGCGGCACGATGCTCGTCGGCAGCGGGAACCACGAAGTCGTGTTCACCGCGACCCGCGACATCGCGCGGCTGAACGTCTACGTCACGCATCCGTCCGGCTCGCCGTCGCCGCTGCTGTGCGAGGTGCGCGTCGACGGCCACGCGCAGCGCAAGGGCACCGAACTGATGGCGCATTTCTGGTACCAGGTGGCGGCCGGCGCCGTCGTCACGCTGCGCGCGACGAGCCTCGGCGGCCAGCAATGCAACGCGATCTGGCGGCTGCGCGAAGCGCCGGACATGCGGCAGTAAGCGGCCGGCCCGCACCCGTTCAATTGAACGCCGCCCATACCAGGTACGCATTCAGCCCGACGATCACGGCCGTCGCCACGCCGGCGACGATCCGCAGCGGCATCCGCATCGCGTAGGCGCCCATCACGTCTTCGCGCGCCGACAGTATCAGCAGCGCGATCATCGGCATCGGCAGCACGAAACTCAGCACGACCTGGCTGGCCACCATCGCCCGCGTGACGTCGCAGCCGAGCGCGACCACCATGAACGCGGGCACGATCGTCACCGCGCGCCGCACCCAGATCGACAGGCGGCGACGGATGAAGCCCTGCATCACGACCTGCCCCGCCATCGTGCCGACCACCGAGCTCGACACGCCGGAGGTCAGCAGCGCGACGAGAAACAGCGCGCCGGCCGCCGGCCCGAGCACCGGGATCAGCGTGTGATACGCGTCGCCGATGTCGGTCATGCCCGGCGCGGCCGCATGAAACGCCGACGACGCCATCATCACCATCGCGAGATTCACGAACCCGGCAAGCCCCAACGCGACCACGACTTCGCGGTTCGAGAAACGCACGAGCCGCCGCCGCTCTCCGTCGTCGCGCGGCGCGGTGCGATCCTGCGTGAGGCCCGAATGCAGATACAGCGTGTGCGGCATGATCGTCGCGCCGATGATGCCGACCGCGATCGTCAGCGCCGCGTGATCGGGAATCTGCGGGACCACCAGATGGAACGCGGCCGCGTGCCAGTCCTGCGGCGCGATCAGCAGTTCGCCGAGATAGCACGCGCCGATCACGCCGACCAGCGCCGCGATCGCCGCTTCCAGCGGCCGGAAGCCGCGCTTTTCGAGCGCGAGGATCGCGCAGGTCGCGAACGCGGTTGCGATCATCCCCGCGAACAGCGGCAGGTGGCACAACAACCCGAACGCGAGCGCGCCGCCGAGGAATTCGGCGAGGTCGGTCGCCATCGCGGCGATCTCGGATGCGATCCACATCCCCCACACGACCGGCGCGGGGAAACGGTCGCGGCACAGCTCCGCGAGATTGCGGCCGGTCACGATGCCGAGCTTCGCCGACATCGCCTGAAACAGCATCGCGATCGCGTTCGCGGCCAGCACGACCCACAGCAGCCGGTAGCCGTATGCGGCGCCGGCCTGGATGTTGGTCGCGAAGTTGCCGGGGTCCATGTAGCCGATCGACGCGATCACGGCCGGGCCGATGAACGGCAGCAGCGCGGCGACGCCGGTGCGGCGCCCTTCGAGCGCGGCGCGCACCGCGCCGTCGGTGGGCTCGGTGGACAGGCCCGGCAGCGCGAGGCCGCCGGCGGGTTTGCTCGGGACGACGGGAATCATGGTGAGTATTTATTCCGTTCGAATGAGGAAGGCCGATTCGGGGATCGCGGCTCGCCACAGCAGCAAGCCGCATGCCGGCCACGACGAGACGCCGGCGGCGTTACAGCGGCACGACGTCGGGACGATTGCGCGGAAACTGCGCGATCACGTCCGGTGCGACGTTCAGGTGCGCTTCGACGAGCTGCGGCGGCGTATGCGCGAGCCAGTCGGACAACGACACCTCCGCATAGCGGTCGGTCTTGAAAATCTCGAGGAACACGAGGTCAGTCTGCCCGGTGTTCTGCACGTAGTGGCCGAGGCTCTTCTTCACATAGCC
>NZ_BCPP01001049.1:0-2329 GCF_016586125.1 Burkholderia sp. E168m23 | reverse complement strand
CCAACGAAGCTGGCTACGTGAAACCAACCGTAACCACACAGGAGCCTGAAAAAGTGGCAAACGATTATCTCTTCACGTCCGAATCCGTCTCCGAAGGCCATCCGGACAAAGTCGCGGACCAAATCTCGGACGCGATTCTCGACGCCATCCTCGAGCAGGACAAATACTCCCGCGTTGCGGCGGAAACGCTGTGCAACACGGGTCTCGTCGTGCTGGCCGGTGAAATCACCACGACGGCCAACATCGATTACATCCAGATCGCGCGCGATACGATCAAGCGCATCGGCTACGACAACACCGACTACGGCATCGACTACAAGGGTTGCGCGGTGCTCGTCGCGTACGACAAGCAGTCGCCGGACATCGCGCAGGGCGTCGATCGTGCACACGACGACAACCTCGACCAAGGCGCGGGCGACCAGGGCCTGATGTTCGGTTATGCGTGCGACGAAACGCCGGAACTGATGCCGCTGCCGATCTACCTGTCGCACCGCCTCGTCGAGCGTCAGGCGAGCCTGCGCCGCGACGGTCGCCTGCAATGGCTGCGTCCGGACGCGAAGTCGCAGGTCACCGTCCGCTACGTCGACGGCAAGCCCGATTCGATCGACACCGTCGTGCTGTCGACGCAGCACGCACCGGACATCGAGCTGCCCGCGCTGCGCGAAGCCGTGATCGAGGAAATCATCAAGCCGACGCTGCCGGCCGAGCTGATCAAGGGCGACATCAAGTTCCTCGTGAACCCGACCGGCCGGTTCGTGATCGGCGGCCCGCAGGGCGATTGCGGCCTGACCGGCCGCAAGATCATCGTCGATACCTACGGCGGTGCCGCACCGCACGGCGGCGGCGCGTTCTCGGGCAAGGATCCGTCGAAGGTCGACCGTTCGGCTGCGTATGCCGGCCGTTACGTCGCGAAGAACATCGTCGCCGCCGGCCTCGCGTCGCGCGCGCTGATCCAGGTGTCGTACGCGATCGGCGTGGCCGAGCCGACCTCGGTGATGGTCAACACGTTCGGCACAGGCCGCGTGTCGGATGCGGTGATCACGAAGCTCGTGCGCGAGCATTTCGACCTGCGTCCGAAGGGCATCATCAAGATGCTCGACCTGCTGCGCCCGATTTACGAGAAGACCGCCGCTTACGGCCACTTCGGCCGCGAAGAGCCGGAATTCTCGTGGGAAGCAACCGACAAGGCGCTCGCGCTGGCCGAAGCGGCCGGCGTGGAGCCGACGGCACGCGTCGCGTAAGCGTCGTTCGCCTGAAATGAAAAACCCCGGCCTAGCCGGGGTTTTTTATGGGTGTCGATCGTCGCGGCAACGGCGGCGATCGGTGCGGGCCATGCCCGCCGGTACCTGATCAGCGTGCGCCGAACCCGAACCAGCCGTTGCTCGCCGCGAGGCGGCGCGGACGGTTGACGCGGCGCTGCGGGCCGAGCTTGCGGCGCAGCGCGAGCGCGCGCAGCGACGACGGTTTCTGCAGCAGCGAACGCAGGCCGGCGCGGCGGGCGAACGCCTGTGCGCTCATCATCGAGAAAAACGCGTGGAACCACGCACGGATGCCGTCCAGCCGGCTGTGCGTGTGCGTACGTTCGGCCAGCGCCTGCGTGCGGGCGCGGTGATGGCGCAGCGAGCGGGCAGGAGCGGACGGCACGACGCGCTTCGCAGCGCGGTTGAAACGGGAAGTCAGACGGAATGGCATGTGAACGATGCTTCGCTTGTATGGGTGGCGCCCTGAAGAGCGCACTGGTATCAACGGCCTCGGATGGCACAACGGATCTTACCTAAACCCGTCGCGCGCCGCGCCCGCCAGAATTGACAGGCCGCGTCAGGCTACAGGGGTTTCGTGACCGGCAAAAGTCGCGATAAACCCTTGTGCAGCAAGGCGTGTGCCGCATACCGCCTGTCGCTCAGGCAGGTGCCGCGCCGCACAGTTCCCTTGCGCTGGATCAAATCCGCGATTGGCATGCCCCTGCGCACGACAATGGTGCTGTTCGCGGTATCCGGCGCCGATTTACAATCGTCACATTCACACAATAAACGTCTGGCATCCCATGTCGTCTCCATTGCAGTCGGAATCGATCCGCGCGCAAGTCGCGGAATTGCGCGAGCGCGGCTTCGTCGTCGCGCGCGGCCTCGTCGGCGAAGCGCAGTGCGCGGCGCTCCGGCAGATCGCGGAGCGCCAGTTGCGGGAGGCCGCCGAGCCGATCGAGTTCGAGGCCGACCTGCGCTACCCGGGCGCACCCGAATCGAAGCATGCGCCGGGCGGGCATACGGTGCGACGGCTGCTCGATGCGTATTCGCGCGATCCGGCGTTTGCCGAGCGCGCGATCGCGCCC
>NZ_BCPP01001048.1:0-2331 GCF_016586125.1 Burkholderia sp. E168m23 | reverse complement strand
TGAACCGAAAGCCGGTTGCGATCGAGCGGACGTCGGGCGGTGCGCTGGCCGTCGTGCTCGACGACGGCGACACGCTGCTCGCCGACACGGTCGTGGCCGGTATCGGCATCGAACCGGCCGATGAACTGGCACGCGATGCGGGCCTCGCGGTCGAGCGCGGCATCGTCGTGAATGCGCAGCTCGAGACGTCGGCGCGCGGCATCTACGCGGCCGGCGACGTCGCGGTGTTTCCGAGCGCGTTATCGGGCCAGCTGGTTCGACAGGAGACCTGGCACGGCGCCGAGACGCAAGCGCACGTCGCCGCCCGCAACATGCTCGGTGCGGCCGAAGCGTATCGCGACATGCCGTGGTTCTGGTCGGATCAATACGATGCGCAGTTGCAGGTGGCCGGGGAGCCGGCGCTCGGTACGCAGTCGGTCGCACGCAGCCTTGGCGACGATGCGGAAATCCATTTCCATTTCGATGCGCTCGCGCGGCTCGTCGCGGTGAGCGGCTTCGGGCGGGCGGCGGGATTCGTGAAGGAAATGCGCGTGGCGAGGATGCTGGTCGAACGCGGGATCGACGTGACGCCGGCGGCGGTCGCGGACGTCGACGTGAAGCTGAAATCGCTGGTGACGGCCGTGAATGACCGGCAGAAGAAAGGAGGGGAGTAAAGCGCGCGGCAGCGAACGCCGCGCGCTTCGTTCAAACCGCGATCAGGCCATCGCGTGCAGGCGCAGATACAGGCCGGCTGCCGCCGCGCCGCCGAGCAGCGGGCCGACGACGGGCACCCACGCATAGCGCCAGTCGCTGTCGCGCTTGCCGGGAATCGGCAGCAGCGCATGCATGATGCGCGGCGACAGGTCGCGTGCGGGGCTCATCGCATAGCCGGTCGGGCCGCCGAGCGAGATGCCGATGCCGAGCACCAGCAGGCCGACGGGCAGCGCGTCGAGTGCGCCGAGGCCGACTTGCGGCGACGCGAGATACAGGACGCCGAGGATCAGCACGAACGTGCAGATCGCTTCGGTCAGCACGTTGTGCGTGGTGCTGCGGATCGCCGGCGCCGTGCAGAACACCGCGAGCTTCAGGTCGGCATCGGCTTCCTTCGCGAAGTGCTGGCGATACGCGAGCCACACGAGCAGCGCGCCCGCCATCCCGCCGAGCATCTGCGCGAGCACGTAGCCGCCGACTTTCGACCACGCGAACTTGCCCGCGAGCGCGAGGCTGATCGTGACGATCGGGTTCAGGTGCGCGCCGCTGAACGACGCGGTCACGTAGACCGCGACGAATACCGCCATCGCCCAGCCCATCACGATCACGATCAGGTCCGCGCCTTTGCCCTTGGTCTTTGCAAGCAGCACGTTTGCGACCGCGCCGTTGCCGAGCAGCACGAGGATCGCCGTGCCGATGAATTCTGCAATATAAGGTGACATGATTGTCTCTCGAAGTCACGGCGGACTCGCGCATCGCGCGGTCCGCCGGTGTTGTTGTATTTCGTTTGGTTTTATTCGGATTACTGGGTGTCGTCGGCCCATGCCTTCGCGGCGCGCACCGCACGCTGCCAGCCGGCCATGCGCTGCTCGACCTGCTCCTTCGGCATCGACGGTGCGAAGCGGCGATCGAGCTGCCACTGGTCGCGCACTTCGTCGAGGTTCTTCCAGTAGCCGATCGCGAGACCCGCGAGGTAGGCCGCGCCGAGCGCGGTCGTCTCGGTGATCTGCGGACGCACCGCGTCGACGCCGAGCAGGTCGGCCTGGAACTGCATCAGCAGGTCGTTCGCGCTGGCGCCGCCATCGACGCGCAACTCGCCGATGCTGATACCCGAATCGGCTTCCATCGCGGCCAGCACGTCGAGCGACTGATACGCGATCGCATCGAGCGCCGCGCGCGCGAGATGCGCGGCGCTCGTACCGCGCGTGACGCCGAACACCGAGCCGCGCGCCCGCGCGTTCCAGTGCGGCGCGCCGAGACCGGCGAACGCGGGCACGAGATACACGCCGTCGGTGTGCGGCACGCTCGCGGCGAGCGCCTCGATTTCCGCGGCCGTCTTGATGAGGCCGACGCCGTCGCGCAGCCACTGCACGACCGCGCCCGCGATGAAGATGCTGCCTTCGAGCGCGTACTGCACGTCATCGCCGATCTGCCAGGCGATCGTCGTGACGAGGTTGTTCTTCGATTCGATCGGCTTGTCGCCGGTGTTCATCATCAGGAAGCAGCCGGTGCCGTAGGTGTTCTTCACCATGCCCGACGTCGTGCACATCTGGCCGAACAGCGCCGCGTGCTGGTCGCCGGCGATGCCCGCGAGCGGGATCTTCGACGCGAACACGGTGGTCTTGGTGTGGCCGTAGATTT
>NZ_BCPP01001047.1:0-2331 GCF_016586125.1 Burkholderia sp. E168m23 | reverse complement strand
ACCACGGCGGCAGCAACGCACAGTTCGATCTCACGGGGCCGCTCGGCAAGCCCGGCCAGGTCGCGGGCGGCACGCTCGCCTTCCGGCTGACCGGCGAATACGACACGAGCCGCTACTGGCGCAGCTTCGGCCGCGAACGCAACGCGCTGATCGCGCCCGCGCTGTCGTGGCACGACGCGAACACGTCGATCGACGTCAGCTACCAGTACGTCGACTACACGATGCCGTTCGACCGCGGCACCGTGCTCGTGAACGGCCAGCTCGACGAGGCACTGCGCTATCGCCGCTACGAGGAAGCGTGGTCGCAAAGCAGCGGCATCCAGGAAACGCTGCGCACGCGCATCGAGCACCGCTTCTCCGATGCTTGGCGCGTGCGCGCGACTTACGGTTGGGGCCGCGACCGCTACGATCAGTTCATCACCCGCGCCACCGCGTTCAACAGCAGAACCGGCGCGCTGACGCGCTCGTCCGACGCGAACCTCGGGCGCAACGATTCCGACCAGATCGCGACGCTCGGGCTGCTCGGCAACGTGACGCTCGCGGGCATGCAGCACGCGATCTACGTCGGCGGCGAATACGAGCGGCAGCGCAGCTTCCGCGGCGACACGATCCGCGGCAAGGCGACGACGGGCTTCAATCTCTACGATCCCGTGTATGGCCTGCTCGCGCCGGGCGGCATGGCCAACGCGAAGCAGAGCGATTCGCGCTCGGTCGTGCATGCGTATTCGACGATCGTGCAGGACTCGGTGAAGATCACCGACCGCCTCACCGCGGTAGGCGGGCTGCGCTGGGAAAACTGGCAGCAGGAATCGGGAATGGGCCGGCCGTTCGTGTTCGCCGACCGCTCGCGCGGCAGCGTCTGGCTGCCGCAGTTCGGGCTCGCGTATGCGCTCACGCCGGCGCTCACCGCCTATGCGAACGTGAGCCGCTCGTTCAAGCCGAACGTCGCGTCGAACGTCGCGGCGCCGCTCGCGCCGGAATATGGCCGCGTGCTCGAGGCCGGGCTGAAGTTCAGCCTGAAGCCCGCGATCACGGGCACGCTCGCCGTGTACCAGATCGACAAGCGCAACGTCGCGGTCACGGTCGGCGACCTCACGTCGACGATCGGCACCGCGCGCTCGCGCGGGATCGAGCTCGACGTGGCCGGGCAGATCACGCGCCACCTGAGCGTGATCGGCAGCTATGCGTATACGAACGCGAACGATCGTGACAGCAACACGCCGCTCGTCAACGTCGCGCGCCACACGGGCAGCCTGTTCGCGGTATACGACACGGCCATCGCGAACCTGCCCGGGCGCTGGCGCTTCGGCGGCGGCGCGCGTCTCGTCGGCGCCCGCTCCGGCGACACCGCGAACAGCTTCACGCTGCCCGGCTACGTGAGCGTCGACGCGTTCGCGGCGTACGAAACGACGATCGGCAAGTTTCCGACCCGCTTCCAGCTCAACGTGAAGAACCTGCTCGACAAGACCTACTATCCGTCGAGCAACAGCAACCTGATCGTCGCGGTCGGCGAGCCGCGGCTCGTCACGCTGACGACCACGGTATCGTTCTGACGCCCCGGCGCGCTCACGGACGCCAGCGATACACGACGATGCTCGACCCGTTGTAGTTGTCCTTCGTGATCACGTACTCGCCGGTCGAACGCAGGTACGCGCGCACGCCGTACATCGAGTCGACGTCGTTGCCGACGTCCATCGCCGACGGGTTCGAATTCGTCAGCGTCGTGACGAGCGCGCCGGTGTTCAGGTCGTATATGTCGATGTTCGGCACCGTGTGCACATAGCCGACGAACAGGTAGTGGCCGGCCGCCGCGATCGATTTCGGGTTCGCGCTCGTCAGGTTTATCACCGGGTTCGGCGCGCTCGTGTTGCCGTTCTTCCAGCCGTGATAAACCTCGATGTGCCCGTTCATCGCGGTCCAGTCCCAGTTGCCTGCCAGGCCCTGCGCCAGGATCATCGTGTCGCTGTCGGCCTGATAGATGATGCGCGTGACGGGCGCCACGCTGCTCGGCACGGCCGTCGTCACCGGCTTGCCCCACGACGGCTTGCCGGTCGCGTCGAAGCCCGTCATCGGGTAGCGCGTGATCACGTTGGAGCCGTTCAGGCCGGCCCACACGTCGCCGTTGCCGTCGATGTCGAAACCGGCCGTCACCTGCAGCGTCGTGTTGAACGGCTTGCCGGGCAGCGAACCGGCCGGAATCGCGATGTAGCCGCTCGCGGTGTTGAAGTAGTAGAAGTTGAAGTTGCCCGGGTTCTGGCCCGACGCGACGAGGATCCGGTTGCCGCCAACGCTCACGAGCTGCCCGAAGTGCTGGCCGCGCTGATAGTCGTT
>NZ_BCPP01001046.1:0-2334 GCF_016586125.1 Burkholderia sp. E168m23 | reverse complement strand
ACTTTCAACTGATTGGAGCGGTTGACCGGTTTGTTGTATACGACAACATCAAGTACACGAAGAAGGGGTGGTTCAACCGGAACCGCTTCCTGCTCAACGGCAGCGATGCGCTGTTCAGTATTCCGCTGAAACGAGATGCCGATTCGCTCGATGTTCGTGATCGCGAGGTGTCGTCTGATTACGATCCCGTGAAACTTGCCGCCCAGTTGAAGGGAGCCTATGTTCGTGCGCCGTTCTTTGAGCAAGGATTCAACCTCGTGAGCGCCGTGATCGACGCTGACGAGCCGAACCTGTTCAAGTTCATCAAGCGATCGATCGATGTCGTCGTGGATCGGCTCGGCATCGCCACGCGTATCGATGTGTCGTCGTCGATCGACGTTGATCCGTCATTGAAGGGGCAGAGTCGCGTACTCGCGATCTGCGAGTCGCTGGGGGCGACGACGTATGTCAATGCGATCGGCGGTGTTGATTTGTACTCGCACGAAGACTTTGCGGCGCGCGGCATTGATCTGCGGTTTCTTCGGTCGAGGCCGATCGAATACGGTCAGTTCGGGGCGCCGTTCGTTCCCTGGCTGTCGATCGTGGACCTGCTGATGTTCAACTCCGTTGCGGAAGTAAGGGACATGCTGACGGAATACGATTTGATTCAGGCAGTCCCTGCGAACGGGGTCGCGATGCCCGATACGGTGCAGCAGGTATCGGGGTGACCGGTCACGGCCGTGTCCTGTCGGGGACGCGGCCGTTCGAGCGGCTGGCCTTGCTTGTGCAGGTAGGGCGATACGCACGCGCGCTGCGTGCGCCGTGCAAATTGCGCTTAGTTTACCGGCTGAATCAGCAGCGTCGCCTGTCCGACGTTGTCGCCACAGTAGTCATCGCTGACGTAGGCGAAAACATCGTTGAGGTCGCTGGTCATCAGGATGACGGTGGGTTTGGCCGTGATTGCGGTGCCCCATCGGATGCTTCCGTAGCCGTAGCCGCCTTGCATCATCACGGTATCGATGTTGCAGCCATTATCGAGTGAGCCGCCACCGCAACTCATCGTGTTCGACACGAGAGAGACGGCGTATTGGCCCCTTGCGAGCCTGAATTTTGCCGACGTGCCGCCGGAGACGGTCCCGACGAAGCTGGAAAGGCAATTGGCTTTTGCATCGATCACGACGCTGGTGGCTGCGCTGCACGTCAAGGAAACCATGGCCGCGAGCGCGGCGACGATCAGTTTGGTACGCATCAGTCGAGTTCTCTCAATATTCAATTAGTTGGTATGTGCCCGGCGTTACCGCGAGTGCACCGGAAAACCGGTTTCTCTTGCCTGGATTGCACTTCGTGGCGAAGCGCGATAGGAGAAGGGGAATCCGGTGGTATGCGTCGCACCCGATGCTTGATTGACGCGCGATACAGTTGCCTCGCTCCGGCAGCGATTCAGGCCCGTGGCGTAAGTGTCGGCGCAATGCACACACGTCGATTCCTTTCGGAATTGCATTCGTTGCATGGCACTACACTTACTTTTGCTATAACGGCAGGTCTGTCCCGGAATTTAGGTTTTGCCTGTCATTGCGCGGATCAACCGGAGAGCGTCGGTCGCCATTCGAAATCGACTGCCTTGCCTGCTTCGGAAACGGCATTCGACTCGCGGCCACGCATTGCCGGCCGGTATGCGCGGGTCGTCCTGTCAGCTCACGTGAAGGACGGGGCATCGATGCATTTCGTCACATGCAGGCTGATCTAGAATCCCTTCCAGTAGTCGACGAATCCTTCCTTGTAGTGGAACCACGTGGTCTGGAGTTCGCGATTGATGGATGCAACCGTTTCGCCGATATGTGCGCACTCGTCGCGAAGCAGAACCCAGCACTTGGCCTGAGGACAGTAGAGCGATGCCCGATAGCCCCATTGCTCCATCAGGATGGTCATGCTTCGATTGGTATGAAAGGCGGTATGCACGGGGGGGCGCAAGTAGAACCATTCCGGGTCGTTCGGCACGCGTTCACAGACAACCGTGTGGATGACCAATGCACCGTCGTGATCGACCATGTCATGCACGAAATCGAGATCGCTGCGGCGCAGGACATGCTCGAACATCGCCGAATTGATCACGGTCTTGTAGCGACCGAGGTTGGATGGATCGATATATCTTCCCGAGCCATCGTTTTTCACGTAGAGATCGAAGATCGGCAGTTCAAGATCGTAGTATTTCGCCAGGACATTGCTCAACGTACCGTACCCGGCGGCATAGTCGACCATGTTGTCCAGGCGAATCACGCCGTTCTTTCCGAGCAGGGCGAGCATCATGGCCTGTTCGGCGTACGGCGGCTGGTTGCCCTTCGTTTCGTTGGCGGG